>JBFHES010000282.1:0-5668 GCA_041584015.1 Bacteroidales bacterium | reverse complement strand
TTAATTCCGGAAACAGCTTGGAGTTTTGATTTAACGCAAGGTGATGAAGTAGGCATTAAGTCTGGTGACGTTGTTATTGGTTCTGGTGTTTATAATGGTAGTAACCTGGCTATTACTCTATGGGGTGATAATAATCTTACTGCCGTAAGCGAAGGTGTAAGTGAAGGAACTCCGTTTGTAATATCATATTTCGATACTGAATCTAACGCAGAGTTTGCGCTTGAGGTGGAGACATGGATTGAAGGTGAGGCAACCTTTACAACAAATGGTGTTGCAGTTGTTGGTAAATTTGCTGCTCCTGTGCAGTTGATTAGTTCAGAGATGCTTTCTCAGAACTGGCCAAACCCATTCAAAGAGCAAACTACAATTCAGTATTACTTACCAAATGAAGGTAATGTGCATATTGCAATTTACAATGCGCTTGGAATGTTAATGGAAGTAGCTGTAAATGAAAAAACAGCTGCAGGAACACATGAAGTATTAATTGATGCCGCATCATTAGCAGCTGGTAAGTATTATTACAGAATGACCACAGATGCTAATACGTATACAAAAGCAATGACTGTTAGTAGCAAATAGCAGTTAGAGTAGAAATAAGAAAAGAGCCACGCATTGCGTGGCTCTTTTTATTTAAGGTCAAAATTAGATGAAAAACAAAAGAGGAAATGACAGCAATCAGATTCCTGAAAAATTCAACTAATAATGACCTTAGTATTTTATATTAAATCGCATGCATCAACAGGCATCCAATGTTTATCTTTACCATCCCATTTAACATTACAACCAATAGGAGTGGTCATTGGCATGCTAAGTTTTTTTCCAGCAATTAATTCATTTAATGCAACAACCAATTCGTTTGTTGTTGCCTGTGTATAATCTCTTGGTGTATCAATGGAGCGTCCGGTGTAAACCAGTTCTCTATTTTTATTAAATACATAAAAATGCGGTGTCCTTAGCGCTCCGTAGGTTTTTGCTACTTCTTGTGATTCATCATAAAGATAAATCCATGGAAATGAATGTTGCTCCATTCTTTTAACCATGTTTGGAAAACTATCTTCTTCGTAGGTGTTTCTACTATTCGAGTTAATACCAATAAATTTGACACCCTTGCTCGCAAACTCATTTGCAACTTTACGTGTGTGCTCGTCGCTGCCTATTACATAAGGGCAGTGGTTACAAGTAAAAAAGATTACTATAATTTCATTGTCATCGAAAGAACCTAAACTGTATGTTTTGCCATCAGTAGCCGGAAGCTTAAAGCCGGGAGCTTTATTGCCTAATTCCAAAGTAAAAGCCATATCTAGTGTTTTAAGAAGAACACCGGATATGGCAAAAAGTTTATTCGTATGTGCTTTGAAACCGGTTTATGGTTGCAAGGCCTTATTTATTTGCAGTAATACTTCATCTTTTCCTGTTCCTTTAAATTCACCAAACTTGATGGTTTGTTTCATGTAGTTTTGATTATGAAATACCAGGTTTGGTGCTATAGCGGTAACCTCGATTTTGTCCGCCGAATTATACATTACAAAATTAAGAACATCAGAAACGTATAGTCCTTCAGCATCAGTTGTATCCTGATCATTATAGTACAATAATGCAGTATCACCTTCGCAGGTGATATGATCAACCTGTAAAGAGAACTGCTCACCAACAACTGGGTCGTTGGTTGCAAATTCTTTAATGTGTACCGTTGTTTCAAGATTTACAACTTTACCGCCCGGATATTCCGTTTTTGCACATCCTTCTTTTTCCTCCAATTTGCAAGAACTAAAGGTAGCCGACAGGATAAGTACACTAGCAATAATTATTGACCAGCAATTTAATTTCATCTCTTTTATATTTTTGTTTGATTTGCATCAAATATATAGTGAATAAATTTATTTTTCGCTTAAACAGCTGTTAATTTGTTTTCGGAAAATACTAAAATGAAATAATCAATGAGAAGGATAATTTTAATGATTGGACTGGTAATGGCTATTTTTCCATTGCTGGCTCAAAATGCTGGACAAATATCACAAAAACGCTTGGAGCTTATTAAGAAGTTTCATAACGAGTTTGAGCAAAAGATTGCCTTACAAAATGCAATCTCTAACAATAGTATTAATGCCCTTGCTAAGAACAGAACAAACGTTGGTAAAACCGACCATGAGTTTAAGTACAAGGTGTCGGTAAAGGGGATTACCAATCAGAAAAGTTCAGGCAGATGCTGGATGTTTACCGGCCTGAATGTATTACGCCCGGCTGTTATTTCTAAATACAATCTTACTGGTTTCGAGTTCTCTACAAATTATTTGTATTTCTTCGATATCCTTGAGAAATCAAATCTGTTCATAAATGAGGTGCAGAAAACGGCACTAGAACCTATGGATAATAAGAAGGTTGAATGGTTGTTGAAATCGCCGATTGGTGATGGAGGTGTTTGGAATTCATTTACCAATTTGGTTGATAAATATGGCTTTGTACCCAAAGAGGCAATGCCGGAAACCTATCATAGTGAAAAGACAGGTACGCTTAATAAAATGATTAGAACCAAGCTTCGGGAAAATGCACTAGTTATACGAGAAATGATTGCTGCCGGAAAAACAGGTTCTGAGGTTGAAAGCACCAGCACGCAAATGCTAGCCGAAATTTATCATTTATTGGCTTTGCATTTGGGTACTCCTCCCGAGGAATTTACCTGGAGATTTAGAAATAGCAATGGTGAACTAAGCGAGGAAAAAACTTACACACCACAGGAGTTTAAAAAGGAGCTATTCCCCGAATTAGACTTTAATGAGCATGTGATGTTGATGGATGATCCAACTCGTGAGTATTATAAACTTTACGAGATTGATCTTGATAGAAATGTTCTGGAAGGAAAAAACTGGAGATATATAAACTTGCCGGCCAAAGAGATTAAGCAATATGCACTGGCATCTATTAAGAATAATAATGCCATGTATTTCTCTTGTGATGTAGGTAAGCAATTAGACAAGAAAGAAGGTTTATTATCGCTTGATAATTATGATTATGAAGCTCTTTATGGAGTGAAGTTTGGAATGAATAAAGATGAGCGTGTGCGTACTTTCGCTAGTGGATCATCGCATGGTATGGCCTTGGTTGGTGTAGATGTTGATGAAAATGAACATCCAACAAAATGGCTTCTCGAGAATAGTTGGGGAGCAAGCTCGGGCCATCAAGGTTATCTTACCATGACAGACGAATGGTTTGATGAATATATGTTTCGAGTGGTGGTGAAAAAGGAATATGTTACACCTAAAGTATTGAAAATTCTGAAAATGGAGCCAGTTGTTCTTCCTCCTTGGGATCCAATGTTTGCCCCTGATAATTAAGGCATAAAAAAATAGCCTGTCAATATATCTGACAGGCTATTTTTTGCTTTGAATATTAATTATTTCTTTTTGTTATTTTTTGCAAACTCTGCAATGTATTGATCAATTGCCATCGTCATTGAAGGAGCTTCTTTAGTAGGAGCTTTAATATCTATTCTTAAGCCTGCTTCAATGGCAGCTTTCTGTGTTGATGGACCAAAGGTTGCAATACGCATGTCGCCTTGCTTAAAGTCAGGGTAATTATCAAACAAAGAGGTAATGCCCACAGGTGTAAAAAGTACAATTAAATCGTAGTCATTAATATCATCTATCTCTTTCTTTAAATCGCAACTCAGAGTTTGAAAGAGCACGAGTCCAGAATATTTTATCTTGTTGGCGTCGAGCTTGTTGCTTAACTCATCAACCGGAGTATCAGATAAAGTGAGTAATAAAGTTCCACTGGAATGCTTAGACTTGATAATTTCAATCAGTCCATCAATTGATTTTTCTCCGAAGAAGATCTTTCGCTTTCGATATACAATATATTTCTGCAAGTACAGAGCGATAGATTCCGTTGCACAGAAATATTTCATACTGTCAGGAACAGTAATCCTTGATTCCTCACAGATTCTAAAAAAATTATCGATTGCAACTCTGCTTGTAAAGATTACACCCGTATGATCAAGAATCCGAACTTTTGATTCACGATATGATTTGGATGAAACACCTTCGATTCTAATGAACTTCTGGAAATCAATTTTCAAATTATTTTTTTCAGCCAAATCAAAATAGGGCGATCTGTCTGAGCTAGGTTTTGGCTGGGACACCAGGATTTTTCTAATTTTTTCCAATTTAGTTACATTTTTGGGTTACTAATATGTAATTGGTTTTGCATAATTATAATAGTTCTATGATTGATATATTAAAAATGAAGGGTGCGCATTTCTCAATGTTGTGAGTTGAAAGGATTGCTTATGCTTCATTGTAATACTTTTATAATTGTTGCTTATATCAGAGCATGCCTCAAACCAATTTAAAGGATACTCGATGTAGATATTTGTTAGATTTTGTTCATGAGCCTTTACTGTGGAACTTTTTTTTGATGATTTTAAATACTTAGAATTTGGATAATGATATAGACACATATGTATCTTGGTCAGAATTCGATATGATTTTACATCCAACTTTTGCCTCCCTGATAACATCATAGCTACCTTAAATTATCACCCACTTATTCTTTTCATTCCTGAACTCTTATTGCTATTTAGCTGTTCACTTTGTACTCTTGTTGATATTTGGTATAGTAACAATAATAGCGTTCAGAACCTGCAAACTTTGAGAGTGCAAAAATACAAAAGATTTAGAGTATAACAAACAGTTGCAAATGCATAAACTTTTAGCTTAAACAGATAATGAATAAAGCATTGAAAATACCAGTAAGAATAGATACCCCAGTAATGGATGAGCAGAGTATTAGCGAGTTTCCTCTTGATCTGCTTAACGAATGGATGGAGTTTGCGCAACAGAATAATTTGCTTGATTTTAATGCAATGGCTTTATCAACTGTAGATGCGGAGAATAAACCTTCGTCCAGAATGGTATTGTTAAAGCAAGTTACAAAAAAAGGCTTGGTGTTTTTTACAAATTATCAAAGTAGGAAATCAGATCAGATAAGCGCTAATAAACATGTGGCTGCTGTGATTTATTGGCCAGCTTTCGAACGGCAAGTAAGGATTGAAGGTATTGTTGAGAAACTGGATGACGCGGCTTCTGATGAATATTTCGATAGCCGTCCGGATGGAAGTAAAATAGGTGCCTGGGCATCGCCGCAGAGTCAGCCAATTCCTAATCGAAATTATTTAGAGAACTTGAAGTCTGACTTTGAGGAAGCCATGAAAGATATGCCGGTAAAGCGACCTGACTTTTGGGGTGGATATATTATTAAACCAACTTTAATAGAATTCTGGAAGGGGAGGGAAGATCGTTTGCATGATCGTTTCGAGTATAAAAAAAACGCTGAAACCTGGACGGTTCAGCGTTTAGCTCCATGAGTTAATGTTAAGACACACTTGGCATCTTAACATTAACATAATATTTTAGAATTTAAGCGTAATACCTCCAAAATAGTGAACTCCGGCCATCGGAAAATAGTAAGCCCAGGTATTCTCATTTGCACTTAAAACCGATCCATTACTAATCTCGGCTTCATCGTACCAGTTGCCTCCATAAGCATTGCTATTGTATTGTTCATTAAAAATATTCTTAATCTGAAAATGGAAATCAATTTGCTTAAATACTACATTTTTTAATGAGTAGCTAAAGTATAAGTGATTTACAAAGTAGGCATCTAACATTCT
>JBFHES010000281.1:0-5684 GCA_041584015.1 Bacteroidales bacterium | reverse complement strand
TAAATCATATCGTTGGCACGGTTTGGGCGCTGTAGCAAGTGTTCTAGTTTCGGTTAGTTTTCGTAACGGAGTTTTTTGTTTTATCTGTACTTCCCGTGCAACCGCTTTCTTGCTGAATGCGATCTGGATTTTTATGCGATATCATTCCTACATTAAATCGGTGGCACGGCTAGCTCGTAACAGTGATTCTTCCTTAAGATTATCCGTTCCACCGCTCTTTAACAAGCGGCTATCTGGATTAACAAGCCACATCTTATTTATATCATATCGATGGCACGGAAAGATCGTAGTATGGCTTCCACCTTTCCAAGGGTACGGATAAATTCAATATACAAAGCCGGAGCGCAATTATGTTTTACACTCCGGCTTTCATTGCCTAACAATAGTTTACTATTTCAATATCACTCTAAAGCCAACGCATGGCGACGGTTCTCCATTCCATTGTTCACTGTTGTTTATGTTTATGAATGTTGCCGGGCTCGCAAATGAACCACCTTTGGTTTTCGTTTTATCAGTAATCATCTCCGAGGCATTTCCACTTAAGTCGAATAAACCAAATTCATTCTCAAGATACCATGCTGCGGTTTCCAGATTTGTATTATTGATGCCAATTGGAAAACGGCCTGATTTGCCCGAGTTTTGTGAATCAAGAAATTGCTGATAAGACATCTTGCCGTCAATCAAACTATCTAAAAGTGCGATGCGGAATGTCGAAGGAGTTTGTTCCAAAATCTCATCACGAAGTTGCTTGTTGGCAGCTGCTTCAAAATGCGGATTCGCAAAGTCAATTGTGTCATAGTGGTCAACGGAAATTACATTGCTTGTATAGCAAGATGCGCAGTTACGAGGGAAACGACTATCGGCCCAAATGCTACTTCCACCTGGAAGATCCCAGGCCAAAGCTTTATATTCCTCTTCGCTTGGTAATCCGAATTTCAAGCCCTTGTTAATGCTTTTATATAAGGTGTTTAACCAGTCGCAGTATAATAAGGCAGCTTCGTGACTAATGCCTACCACTGGTTTTCTTGCAAATCTGCTTACAGGCAATTCATCAATTTGTTGGTCCTTAATAAAACTCTTAGGGAATGGAAGAATCAATTCTAGCTTTCGAGTGAAATTCTTCTTCTTGGGTGGTTCCGTTTCGTTCACCATTTTTATTGCCCAAGATGGATCGTTAGGAATACACTTTTCCAGAACTTCCAACTGGTTCTCATCAATTAAATAATTGAGGAACAACCACCACGATAGGTTGGTCGTTTCGCATACCTGTGCACCTTTTATGTTCACATCTTTCGGCATGTCTTCGTGTTGGTTAATTGAGGCTGGTAGCTCGATGAGGTTTGAGTAGTTGTAGTTAGGTAGTTGAATGCCCAAGGTTTTTACTTTCAGCTTTACCAGCTCTTCGTCCTTTAGCTTTACACGCATCACAAAGCGGAAACCAATAGCGCTACGCTGTTCATCAGGATCCACAAAGGCTTTTGCCATTGCGCCGTCGAGAATATTAACAGCATCCTTTCTTACTCTTACATCTACCCAACTTCCGCCTCTCACAAGCTTGCCATTTTTATTATTACAGGTTGAGTCGAAGTAAGCTTCCAGATCTATAAGGATGCGATCGGACATACCGTTGTGTTCCTGTAACAATTGTTTGTAGCTATTACGCCAAGGCGTCCAGTTTTTCTCGTAATCTTCCTTGCACCACTCTGAGACATTGTTCTCCAGGCCTCTAATGTCAGATTTATTGGTATAGGCCAGATCGTCGGTACTTACAGGCTTGGTGTATAAATTATTAATGTATTGAAAAAAGCTATAAATGTTAAGCTGTCGTCTTAGTTCTGTATCAGTAATTCTTTTAACCGACAGGTTCGATAAGAAATCGGATGGAAGCAAGGGATGTTCAAATTTCTCATTATTCTCCGATAGGTATCTAACTACTGCAGCTTCTCTTTCATAGTCGTACGGTAAATCGTATTCAATCTCGTAGGGAACATTGTTTTGATCAAATCGATCTTGCCATATCCAGGTAAGCCAATCGGTAAATGCAAGGCTCTGCCAATAACTTACACCAACAACCGGATAATCATTATAGGCTGGATGAGTGAGATAAGCATTCGACATTGGCTGATTGTATGAATAATTGAAATCTGCAGTCCAACAGTCTTGCTTCGGTAGGATGTTTAGTTTACTTGTTTGCTTGGTTTGTACATACTCAGAATTCTCATTAAAGAATGTATAATTATAAGCCTCTGCCGGAAGTGTGCTGTCAACCAGCGAGGTAAAGTTATTATAACCGTTGTATTTAAGTACCCACCAAATAAACTCCTTATAATCTTTATTACTAACTTCTGTTTTACTAATATAGAATGGGCGCATACAGGTGTTTTCCAATAATTCGGCACGGGCTTGTAAATAGGAACTATCAGACTGCATTTCAAAATCGTAAAAACGCATTGCATATGGAGGATTGTATGAGCCAAAACCGGGTCGACGTTGTGGTTTCAATGATTCCAAATTATTATTAAAAGGTAGCTTATCAACAGTTTTATGATCGCTGAAAAACATCATATGGTCAAAGCCTTTTTTAAATGGGATGCCTGTATAAGTAAATAAGTCCTGCGATGGATATTTCTTAGCCATATATTTATTGTCACCCCAAACACCGTTAAGAACTTTTGACTTTTGCTTCTTGGCTTCTCTGTTTACGGTGTCTTTTACTTCGGCCTTTACTGCTTGTTTGTTTCTATAATCATCTAATTCATGACGTGGTGTAATTTTATGAATTACAGGATGAAATGGAATAATACTCGGTTCTCTAATATATAAGCGTTCTAAAATAGGGCGGAATTCTCCTATCTCTATTCCATCCATATTACTATTACTAGTAATAAGGTGAGCCAGGTCCTCATCAAAAGTTTGTTCTTTTTTTCGCCTTCCATCCTGTTTTGGAACTCTTTGTTGCACTGGTTTAAGTTTTCGATTCTCAGTGTCCGCTTGTTTGTTATTAATATGGCGAGTTGTATCATTCGAAGGAAGTAACTCAATTTGTTTGGCGTTTTTAATTAGGCTTAGGTCCGCTTCATGAATAGACAATAATACAGGCGATTGATTTTCAATTCTTGTAGTATCGTTCTTTTCTACAATGGGTATAAACGATTTGCTCTTTGGTGGTTGTTGCTCTGGTTGGTTAGTGGCTACAAAGTAAAGCAATATCATTATTGACGTACTAACAGCAATGAATAAACGGAATATATTCATACGCGTTAGCCAGCTTGCTTTAAATTGTGGATATTGTGTTATAAAGTTGAGTCGTGCACTTGCTGGTAGCGCAACTGTTGCAGTGTTGTTAAATAAGTTGTTTGCGTTCATGTCAATCGATTTATTAATTGATTTGGTCTTTGATTCTTCAAGCATCATGTCTAATAAGAGGTCCTCGAAAGAACCTGCGTTTTGCAAATTCGTTTTCTTATCCATGTTGTACCTCCTCGTTAACTTTAATTTTCTTGATTAGTCTGTTCTTTAATCTCTGGTAATAAACCTTAAGTTGTTGTTCTGGCTTGTCTACGTACTTTGCTATTTCGTTGTATGACATGCGCTGGGCGCGAAGTAAAAGCAGCATTCGTTCCCATTCCTCAAGTTGCTGCAATTCTGATTTCAATTGTAACATTAATGCAGAATCAATTGGAGTGCTGTCTTCCTCCTCTGGTAGGTTGCTCAAAGAGTCGTCTTCATCTACATATACCATTTGAATGTTCTTCTGAGAATCGCGGTAATGGTTCCTCAGATTATTCAGAAAGGTGACCAATACAAACGAGCCGAATTTAGCTTCACTTTCAAATTCGTACTTGTCAATGTTCTCAATAATTTTGTCGAAGCTTTGGTAGATGATATCCCAAGCTATGTCGTCGTTGCATTGCCAGTTTTGCTTCGCATAGTTGAAGAGCTTCTTCGCATAACGCTCATAGAACAGATCCAGTCCTTTTCGCTTTTTGCGCTTCAATAGTTTGTAGGTTTCTTTACTCATCAATTAGTTTAGACCTTTAGTTATCTAAATCTATAACACATTATGGTAACAGTTTTTTGTAGCTGAGGGCAAAGGAATTGAAAATTTTGGAGAAAAAGCACGGGTATTTTATTATTAGGAAATAATAAAGAGTCGCTTTCTTGTTAGATCTTTCATTCCTGCGCAGGCAGGAATCCCCATGCCAATTGATCTGGTGGCACGGCTTGATCAAACAAAAGATATGTCGTTCTGAGAATTATCCGTTCCACCGCTCTTTAATAGATTGCAATTCTGAATATCAGGTGATTTCTTATTTGAATCAAGTCGGTGGTACGGTGAGTAAGCGTATATAGATATGTTTTTACTATGTCCCAAATTTGCAACTAAACCAACTCTTGATAAACTTTCATAAGATTATCAATTACATTTCTTTCTCGAAAATTTGAGGCGTGCTTTATTCCGTCAGTTATCATTTGCTCACGTAGTGCGTCAGATTCATTCAATTCTTGCATGGCTTCAGCAATCTCGTTTGGCTTTCTTGGGTCAACGTATTTTGCGGCATCGCCTCCTGCTTCGGGCATGCTGCTGATGTTTGAGGTAATTACCGGACACCCGGAAGCTTGAGCTTCCAGCACTGGTAACCCAAAGCCTTCGAAGAAGGATGGGTAAATCATGAATTTTGCCAGTTGGTAAAATGCAGGCAAATCGTTAAAATCTATGTTGTGAAAGAAATGCACTTTATTGCCTAATCCATTGGCTGTAATAAAGGCTTTACATTTTTCAATATATTCTGTTGGGCGTCCAACTACAACAAGAGCTAAGGTAGTTTGGCTTAAGCTCATCGCTTCTAAAATGCCCATTAAGTTTTTACGCTCTTCAATGGTTCCAACAGAAAGCATGAAGTTGTCGGGTAGATTGTACTTGTCGAGTGTGCGGCTTTTTTTTACATCAGATACATGCTGAAAATAGGCCGGATTGCAACCTTGATAAATCACCTTTATTTTTTCGGGCCTGGTGCCGAAGAACTCGATAAGATCGCTTTTTGTTTGCTCACTAATGGCAATTACCTTGTCCGCAACATCACAAGCCTGTTTGAATTTTCGTTTGTAGATTTTAATGTCAACTGCCTTGTAAAACTCAGGGTAACGCATAAAGATTAAATCGTGCATGGTCACCACTGTCTTTACATTGGTATTCTCAATTCCGGCAGGAAGTTCATGACTCAGTCCGTGAAAAATATCCGGACTCAACGTTTTAATCTGGCGTGTCATGCCGCTTCGTCGCCAAATAGCTTTGAATTTTTTCCAGAATCCGCTGGGTTTAATAACCTGAATGTTTTTCGCCGGATTATAAACATCCGTGTTTAGCCCTGGAGTGAATAAGGAAAGTTTGATGTCGGGGTAAAATTCTGACAGACCGTTAATGGTATTGCGTGAATAATTACCCAATCCTGAAGTGTTGAAAAATGCTCGTTTTGCTTCGAATCCTATGTGCATGATTATCTTTTGTGCTGCAAAAGTAAGAAAAGATAGAAGCGATGAAATTTGAGCGTGATAGAATTTTATAAAGATAGAGTACATGTGAATACTTGTTTGACCGCTGTGTTAAGTTTGCATTTCTTAGGTAGATCTCGCGCCTCATCAGGGCTTTCCCGAAAATGATTGTCTTAATTCCACAGGGCTAT
>JBFHES010000280.1:0-5693 GCA_041584015.1 Bacteroidales bacterium | reverse complement strand
TCTCTTTGAGTTTTCCATGAGAACTTTTCTCGCCAGATAATTTAAGTCAATTAACAATTGAATTAAAGAAAGCTTATACTCTGATAAATTAAAAAGGTTTCGTTTTTATGACAAAAAAAACAGTTAATTTTCCTGGTGCCTAAATGTTATCATTCTGCTATGAAATTGCTAGTACTAATTGTTTCGATGTTAGCAGGTCATGGCTCAACCCTTTCAATATTCAAGGTGTATGCAGCTATTATTTTATCCATTAATAGTGTATCACCAAACTGATTATAAATTCATACATTTGCGGCTTAAAATGTAACACCTTATAAAGTATATTATAGATGGCTCTACAGTGCGGAATTATTGGAATTACCAATGTTGGTAAAACAACTCTTTTTAATTGTATTTCAAATACTAAAGCGGAGGCAACGGCTTTTGCATTTAGTACAAACAAGTCGAATGTTGGAATGGTGAATGTTCCCGATCCAAGATTAACGGTACTTAAAAAACATCAACCAACCGAGAAACTAATTCCTACTACCGTAGAGCTTGTTGATATTCCGGGACTAACCAAAGGCGCGAATAAGGGTGAAGGAGTTGGAAATAAGTTCTTGGCCGATATTCGAAATACAGATGCTTTGGTGCATGTGGTGCGTTGTTTCGATGATGAAAATTTACCACACGTTGATGGATCAGTGAATCCAATCAGAGATATTGAAACCATTGATCTCGAACTTCAAGTTAAGGATCTGGAGTCAGTTGAGAAGAAATTGCAGCGCATGGAAAAGTTGCTGAAGATTGGCGATAAAGATGCTAAAAAAGCAATCGAGGTGTTGAAGGTTTACCATGCTCATCTTGAGGAATTCCAAAACGCAAGAACAGCTCCTGTTTCAGAAGACGATACGAAGCATGTTGCCGATTTGGCTTTGCTTACCATGAAGCCAGTTATGTTTGTTTGTAATGTTGATGAGGCTTCGGCGGTAAATGGTAATGCTTATGTTGAGAAAGTAAAAGAATTTATTGCAGATCAGGAAACTGAGATGTTGGTAATTGCCGGTGCTCTGGAAGCCGAAATTGCTGAGCTTGAGGATGAGGATGATCAAATGGAGTTCCTTAGCGATGCTGGCTTAACTGAACCTGGTGTGAACAAGCTTATTCGTTCTGCTTACGCTTTACTAAACCTTGATACCTTCTTTACGGTTGGACCAAAAGAAATTAGAGCCTGGACCATTAAAAGAGGTGCAACTGCCCCTCAGGCAGCTGGAGCAATTCACTCGGACCTTGAGCGCGGATTTATTCGTTCGGAAGTAATGAAGTATGACGACTTCGTCACTCTCGGCTCGGAACAGGCAGTTAAGAATGCTGGTAAATTAGGCGTTGAAGGCAAGAACTACATTGTTAAGGATGGCGACATTTTGCACATTCGTTTTAATGTATAATCGCTTTTATAAATTGAGTTATTAATAAATTTTTTGATGTGATGAAAACTTGGATACTTACCGTTATTCTGCTTGTTGGAACAATGCTTAATGTAACTTCTCAAATGAAGAATAATACCGAGGCATTTGAAATTTTATCAGAAAGAGGGGAGTTGTATTTTTCGTTTTCTATCTCAAAACCAATCTCAACAGCACATCTCACAAAAATAATCTCAATTGATAAAGTTGAACAGGGAACAATTTGGGCCTATGCAAATACGCAATCGTTCAATAATTTCCTTGCTTTAAATATTCCTTATGAAATTGAGATTGCCCCGTCTATGTTGCACGATTTTCAATTAAAATCAATTGTAGATATTCGGAGTATTAC
Organism: Bacteroidales bacterium; assembly: GCA_041584015.1. Classification (GTDB taxonomy): domain Bacteria; phylum Bacteroidota; class Bacteroidia; order Bacteroidales; family M50B96; genus JBFHES01. The sequence continues at coordinate 3,896 of JBFHES010000280.1, read as the reverse complement.
AAGCTGGGATTTTTATCCAACCTACAATGCTTATCTTCAAATGATGAGCGATTATGCTTCCACCTATCCTGAATTGTGCAAATTAGTGAAGTTTGGTGAAAGCATTGAAGGGCGCGATTTATTAGTCTTAAAATTATCGGATAATGTAAATGTGCATGAAGCCGAGCCTGAGTTTCTTTACACGGCTACCATGCATGGCGATGAAACTACTGGCTATAATCTAATGCTGCATTTAATTGATTATTTATTGTCGAATTATTCCACGAATGCAGAAGTTGCTGACCTACTGAACAACACAGAGATCTGGATCAATCCTTTGGCCAATCCTGATGGAACTTACTGGTTAGGAAATAGCTCGGTAAATGGAGCTATTCGCTATAATGCGAATGCAGTAGACTTGAATAGAAATTTTCCTGATTTGCAAAGTGGTTTACACCCGGATGGTAATCCATGGCAATTGGAAAATATTGCCATGATAGATTTTATGAATGAGCACGATTTTGTAATGTCATGTAATATGCATACCGGTGCCGAGGTGTTAAACTACCCTTGGGATACCATGGAGAAATTACATGCAGATGATGATTGGTATTATGCTACTTCTCGCGCTTATGTAGATACTGTACATGCAAATAAGCCATCAAATTGGGCATCTTATTTAACGTACCTGGATAATGGTATAACCAATGGCTATGCCTGGTATACCACCGATGGTAATCGTCAGGATTATTCCAATTATTTTATGTACACCCGTGAAACCACACTGGAGCTGAGCAACATTAAATCTCCATCACCTAACCTATTACCAACTTATTGGAACGCACATTATCGATCGTTGATTAATTATGTGAAAGAGTGCCAATACGGAATAAGAGGTTTTGTAAGTGATGCAGAAAGTGGTGATCCAATAGCTGCTAAAATTGAATTACTCAATCATGATGAAGATCACTCATATGTTTTTGCTGGAGAAGAATATGGTGATTATTATCGCTTAGTTCATGCAGGTGTATATGATGTTAAATTTTCAGCTGCTGGATATCAGGACAAGATTGTTTCAAATGTTTCTGTGGTTAACCAGCAAGCTACCTTCCTTGATGTTGAATTAGAGGAAGGATCCACATCAATTGAAACTTCAACACTTACCTTGTTGTCAGTTTATCCAAATCCAGCTTATGATGTTGTTGTCATAGATATGGATCTTAGTGAAGCGGGTTCATGTACATTAAGTTTAACAAATTGCCTGGGACAGATTATTAAACAAGAAGCAATAATAAACCCGGGTAATCGCATCGAGCTTTCTGTGTCCGATTGTTTACCCGGGGTATATTCTTTACAATTGCAATCAGCTGATTATACAGCTAGCACAAAATTGCTAATTCGTTAATCTTTTTTTGGAGCTTGAACGGCCTTTAAATAGAGTTCGTCTAATTGTTCTTTAGCTACAGTCGAAGGTGAATCAATCATCACGTCGCGTCCTGAGTTGTTCTTCGGGAATGCAATCACGTCGCGAATGGACTCTATTCCAGCAAACATTGCAACTAATCTATCAAAACCAAGAGCAATTCCGCCATGTGGTGGCGCACCAAACTTAAAGGCATTCATTAAGAAACCAAACTGTTCATTTGCTTCCTCTGGCGTAAACCCAAGGAGCTTAAACATTTTTTGCTGCAATAACTCATCAAATATTCGAATTGATCCACCGCCTATCTCAACGCCATTAATTACAAGGTCGTAGGCATTTGCACGCACTTTACCCGGGTCTGTATCTATTAAATGTAGGTCTTCTTTCTTTGGAGATGTGAACGGGTGGTGCATTGCATGGAATCTAGCGGTATCTTCATCCCACTCTAAAAGAGGGAAATCTACCACCCACATTGGAGCAAATTTGTTTGGATCTCTTAAGCCAAGCTGATTACCCATTTCTAATCTTAGGTCGCCAAGCTGGCTGAGTGTTTTGTCTTTTTCGCCAGCCAATACAAGTAACAGATCGCCTGGTTTGGCATTAAACTGTTCTGCCCATTTCTGGAAATCTTCAGCAGTATAGAATTTGTCAATGGAAGACTTGAAAGTGCCGTCTTCGTTATATTTAACGTACACCAAACCTTTGGCTCCAATCTGTGGCTTTTGTACAAACTTGGTTAGTTTGTCAAGCTCTTTTCTTGAATAAGAAGCACATCCGCTTGCGCAAATACCGCCAATATAGGCTGCCTCATTAAAAATAACAAAGTCCTTTTCTTTGGCGAGATTAGTAATGTTTACAAACTTCATCTCGAAACGGATGTCTGGTTTATCGCTACCGTAAAGCTCCATCGCCTCGCTATATGGCATTCTAATAAAATCGCCACCAAGATCAATGTCCTTTGTTGTCTTGAACAGGTGTTTGGTCATTCCCTCGAAATTTGCCAAAATATCTTCCTGATCAACAAAGGCCATTTCGCAGTCTATTTGTGTAAATTCCGGCTGACGGTCGGCACGTAAGTCCTCATCGCGGAAACATTTTACAATCTGGAAATAGCGATCGTAACCGGCAATCATTAATAATTGTTTGAATACTTGTGGAGATTGAGGTAAAGCATAAAATTCGTTCTCATTCATTCTCGAAGGCACAATAAAGTCGCGGGCACCTTCAGGGGTTGATTTAATCAAAACAGGTGTTTCCACCTCAATGAACTGCTGACCATCAAGATATTTGCGAATTTCCTGAGCCAGTTTATGTCGTAAAATAATATTCTCTTTAACAGGATTACGTCGCAGGTCCAGGTATCTGTATTTCATGCGTAACTCATCACCACCATCGGTATTGTCTTCGATGGTAAAAGGTGGAGTTTCTGATTGATTTAAGATTGTTAATGTTTCAACAATAATCTCAATATCGCCGGTTGGCATGTTTGGGTTCTTGTTGCTTCGTTCCTGCACGCTACCGGTTGCCTGAATAACAAACTCTCTACCGAGTTTCTCAGCTTGCTGTGCCAGCTCTTCGTTGCTGTTGTTATCAAAAACAAGTTGAGTAAGTCCGTATCTGTCACGTAGGTCGATGAAGGTCATGCCTCCAAATTTTCTGACTTTTTGAACCCAGCCGCTTAGTGTTGTTTGCTGATTTATATTTTCGCTTCGTAATTCGCCGCAAGTATGTGTTCTGAACATAATATGTATTCTTAAATTTTGTGCGAAAATAACAGAAAATAGTGTGACCACAATTAACAAAGTTCAGATTGTCGGTTTAAATCAATGAACCTGCGCTTTTTAGTCAAAAAAAAAGAGCCAACCGATAAGGCTGACTCTGTATTCTATGTTGCGAAATTTTACTTTCTGTATTTTTCGTAGTTGGTAATAAACTCTTCCAGATTTTCAATATCCAAACGCTTGGCAATAATCTCTTTCTTTTTGTTTAGAAGATAAATTGTGGGTGTGCTGTAAATATCGTACTTCTTTCTAAAGTTAGACCAGTTGTACGGATCCCATGCATTAATCCAATCGGTGTAGTCGTGCTCCTCAAGGAATTCTTGCCATTTTTCTTGTTCGTTGGCCTGCGATAAAACTGCAAATACTTCGATGCTTATATTTTTTGTCCAGCGCAAATCGGTATAGATTTCATGCAGGCGCGGAATTACTTTCTTGCAGTGACCGCAATTAGGCTCCCAGAAGGCGATTACAATGTAGTCGTTTGGAATATTATATAGATTAATGATCTTGTTGTCCATGGTAGCCATTTTAAGATCCTCGGCTTTATTACCAATAATGTTCGGACGGGTTAATCTAACGCGCTCCTCAATTTTTGCCATTCTGGTTGAATCAACCCAAGTAGCTTTCCCTGACAAGTAGTATTCCTCGCCCATGTGCACCAACACCTTGTCCATACCCATGCGCTTTGTCTCGTATTTAAGATTTAATAAATA
>JBFHES010000279.1:0-5719 GCA_041584015.1 Bacteroidales bacterium | reverse complement strand
CTAGCTTCCCGTAAAGGCTTTTAAGCTCCTCTTCAGTTTTAACGATATGATTGCTCACAGCTAAGCGTGTTCCTGAAATAACGTGCAGCTTAATATTTTTTCCTAATATCTTCTTCAGGAAGCTAAATAAATCAATTACTGGTTGTGAATCGTTTTCATCAGATGAACCCATGGCAAGTAAGAGCACAATATCTTTTGTCCATTCGGTATGTGGAGTGTGTATTAAGCCGTTTTCTGTTATTTGCACGTGCACAAAGGATCTGAAACGATCAAGTAACATTTTAAGAGGAGCAGTAACATGATGAAAATATACCGGCGATCCAAACACCAAAACGTCAGAAGCTAGAATCTTAGCACTAATCATTTCCCAGTCGTCATCGCGAATGGAGCACTTCTTAAGCAAGTTACATCTCAAACAACCAGTGCAGGGTTTTATGTTTAACTCATCAATTTTATACTGCTCAATCTCGTCTGTTTGCCCGGAAGCACCATTGATAAACGATGCAATTAAATGCGAGGTATTCCCTGTTTTGCGCGGGCTGCCATTGAGTACTAAAACCTTCTTCATAATATAAGTTAATAGTTGTCTGGTTCTTTTGTTTTGGTATTTTCTTGCCATACCGGCATCAATAAATTCTTATCATCCTGTAAGGATCGGTTTAACCATTCTTCTGAGTAGCCGACGTTTTGAGGCCGTCCATTCTTATCCTTAATATAACCATCATTGTATTTTGAAATGATGTGACCGCTCAGTTTAGTCCATTCATTAAACATGTAATCAAGCTGTGCATAGGAGTATTTCGACAAGAGAATATTTCCAGATTTAGAGCGATTAGCAAGTGCTTCAATGGAATCTTGCCTGTTTAAGAATGCACTTTCAATTCTGTTTTGCTCGGTCTGAATATCTTTAATAATATAACTGTACTTTGTATTACAATAATTGGCCACTAAGTTAAACACCCACCAGGCAGAGTTCATCGAGAAGTTCTGTAGATTACCAGTGTTATAGGCAGCAGGAACTGAATCGGTGCACATATATACCGGTGCATAACAGGTAAAGTATGAATCATCGACACCATACCAAACTACACCGCCAACTTCATCTCTTAGATGATTACGCGATTGTGTAATGATAGAGAAACCTGTGTTATAAGATGAGATACAACGTTCCCAGCTTGCTTCTTCTCCATCTATTTCCCAAACAAGTGGACGCCATCTGTTAGGATTTCCGAAGGCACCCGCAGCTATTCCTTTGGTTTGGTCAAAGGGTGTTCCCTCGTAGTGATCACGTACCAAACTCATTAGGTCTTGCACTCCTAGCTTTTTGTCTGGCTTTATGAATAGAGGATAGCGCTTTGCTCCTGCCACTCCTCTGTGGTAATCCGACGAGAACTCCTGACCAGGCGCTGCTCTTCTAAAGATGCTCCAAACCCGTGTTTCGCAATAACGTAAATTTGCCGGATTTGCCGGATCATATACCTCATTGAACTGAAATGGCACGCCTCCATTCGGATCGTAGTAGCCTTTTTCAATTGCAAAGGAAATTACATTTTTTGAATAGATACAATTATCCGGATCATCAAGCGGAAATTCACCTATTCGCGCTTTGTTGGCATGTGCCGACATCATTCCATCAGGTATGCGTATGGCGACCCAGACGGCACCTTCGCCACCTGGTCCGGTGCCAACCATTTCAAGTAACCAGGCTTCTTCTTTATCACATATGGAGAAGGTCTCGCCACTGCTGGCATAGCCATATTCTTCAACCAAATCAGTCATTACCTTAATGGCCTCGCGAGCTGTTTTTGATCGCTGAAGCGTAATGTTCATCAAATTCCAATAACGCAGGTATTTGCTGGTATTCACCAATTCCTCGCGACCTCCAAAAGTTGTTTCACCCATGGCCACCTGATGCTCATTCATATTGTGATAACCAAGCACCTTATAGGTGTGTGGCACCTGTGCAATTTTGCCAAGCACATTTCCCCGATAATCGCGAATTGCTAATGAGTCGCCGCGTTTATGATCCTGAGCTTCCATGATTTTTAAATGCGGATGAAATTCACCATCGCAGGTATAAACAATCATATTCGAGTTATTATTCGAAGCACCTTTTGTTACTATAATGTTAGTACACGCCTGCGAATTATATGAAAGTGTAATTGAAAGAATTATGAGCAGTGCAAGAGTTGTTCTCATTATATTGAAATTTTGAAATGTAAAAATAGGATAAATTCAAAGTCAGCAATGCTTTCACATATTAAGAATGCAGAAAAAAAGGGCTTCTCCTTTAGAAGGAAGAGCCCCATTAGTAATCATTGGCATTTAGTGCCTAGATTAAATCTGTTTAATAAATACGAATAACTTCTCCTGTTACATTACCCTCGACACTTCGGCAGAAGCCTCTGGCAGCTTCTGTCATAGATACAGCGCGATGTCCCGGAAATAAATGGCCAATTCGTTCCACTGAATCTTCAACCAAACCAGGAGCAACAACATTTACACGTAAACCTCTTTTAAGTTCCCTCGCAGCAGCCAATACAAATGAATGAATACCACCATTAACCATGGCAGAAACTGCTGTTCCTCTTACAGGGTCATCTGCAAGAATTCCGGTTATTAATGTAAAGGAACCATTCTCATTAATATAGTCCTTACCAATACGCACCAGATTAACCTGTCCCATAAGTTTACTATGAACACCAACATAAAAATCTTCTTCACTCAAATCTTCAAAATGTCCCCACTTTGCGGCACCGGCAGTGCATACAACGGCATCAATATCCTTAAGCTGTTTAAACATGCTTTCAATCGAATCAGCTTTAGTTATATCTACAGTTACATCCGCGTTAGTGCGTCCGGCTGTTATTACTTCATGTCGCTGTGCTAGTTCTTTACAAACTGCTTTTCCAATGGTACCATTGGCTCCTATGAGTAGTATTTTCATAATTTTATATTTTAAACAAAAATAATAAGAAAGTCGGTTCTGAGTAGCAGACAGTACATTTTGTAACTTTAAAATACTTGCAAAATCGGGTTAATCGTTTTTTCAGTGTTTCGGCATAATTGAAAATATTTTTAGCTTTACACTATCATTCAATTAATTCTATGCGACACACAATTGCACTTCTGGCTTTACTATTTACTTATTACTGTGCTCTCTCACAAGAGCTGGATACCACCATCTTTGAAACCCAATTTGAACAAAACAGTTTTCAGCAATACCTTGATGGAGAATCAATAGCACCAATTGATTTGCTTTTAAGCTTTAATTATACCCAACGAAAAACCGACTTGGCAAAAAAGGGCGTCAGCGCCATTATTGAAAAATTGGAAGCGAAAGATATTCGGCAAAAGAGTTTAAAAAAGCAGCTCAAATTAATATATAAGTATGTGCATGCATCCACATTAAAGAAATACGAATCGCCCGAGTATTTTAATGAATTGTTTGTTTCCGGAACTTATAACTGCGTTAGCGCATCTGCCTTATACGCTTTGGTTCTAGATCATTTTGATATTAATTATATTATTAAAGAAACACCCAAACATGTTTATTTAATTGCCGATCCGGAGAACCTTAGAATATTAATTGAAACCACAATGCCGCAGGGTGGTATGCTTTATTACGACGAAAAAAGCAAACGAGACTTTGTGAGTTATATGGTTCGTAATAAATTGATTTCGCAACGTGAGTATGAATCCAATAGCAATGATGCCTTGTTTAATAAATATTTTTATGAGAAGGATAATGACATTGATATCTACCAGTTAGCGGCATTGCAATATTACAATAAGGGTATTACCCTTTTTGATGAAAAGAAATTTAAGAGTGCGGCTGCAAATTTTGAAAAAGCCAGTCTGCTTTACAATTCAACGTCAATACAATACATGCATAGTGGTTCGTATGGTAATTTATTGGATGAACAGAATACGAGCAAAAAGTTTGATGGAAAAGTGCTTGCGAAATATATCAACTTAAATCTTAATGATGCTGAAGTAATTCAATATGGTGTGAGCGAATTGGGCTATGTAATAAACGAGCTTTTGGTGAATTATCCGGATATTGTGAGGTTCAAGCAGTATTACCATGATTTAATTACAAACCTCTCCGACTCTGTTGAAACCGACGAGTTTGCACAGTTATATTATTATCAGCTTGGTTACTACAATTATGCAAACCAGAATTTTGCAGGCGCCTTTCAGAATTTAGCGATAGCACATTTAAAGAATCCGCGTAATATCAATATTAAAAACTTAATACATGATACCGGACTTAAGCACATGTTTGTTGACCGACAGCACGAAAGCCTCATAGACAGTTTTGAGTATTACTTCGATATATTTCCGTTTTTATATGACTACAATGATTATCAAACCTACTATACCTACTGCTATTTAAAGTCGATTTACGACCATTATGATAATAATAAGATAAAGGAAGGTGCAGCGCTTCTTAAGCGATTTGAGCAGGTTATAAAGGAGAAGCCTGATGTTCTTTTTCAGGATGACCATGTGGAACGCACCTTTGCAATGATTTGTTACTATTACCTGGAACATGATTATGTTACAAAGGCAAAGAAATACGCTGATCTTAGCGTCTATCTCTTACCATCATCTCATCGACTTAGGGAACTTCAACAAGGTATCAGCAACTATAAAAGGACGGAATATGTAATTGCTCAGAACAAACCAAAGCCTAAACCAACTAGTCAGGATTATGAAAAGCAATTCAGAAAAAAATTTAAGGCCTCATGGATAAGCAATAAGATATTTGATGGTGAAGAATTACGGGATATACAGCCTTCGGAAAAGATAGCGATTAAGGTAATTGATAACAAAAAAGTAGAATTTGTTTTAAATAATGAAAAACAAACCGGAACCTGGGACATGCGCCCCAAAGCAAAACTTCTTTATTTAATTCCGAAAAAGGACGAGAAGAATTACCTGGTATTTAAAATTGTAGAAATAAGCGACACCAAGCTCGTGATAAGGCCATACGAGAACAAGAAAATAAAAAATGAAATCATTCATTTTAAGAAGGCATCTAACTAATCTGTATTTACGCCTATGAACCCTTCACCCGATAGCCGATTTACTATTGATGAGCTAAATCAGGTAATTTCAAATTGGGAATCGATTGTTAAGGAATATACCGGTAAGTTCAAGTTACGTAAACAAACTTATACCGATCGAGGTATAATATCGCAACAGCTTAATATTCTATCGAAAGATGTAAATGCCCAAAGCACCTATTTTATAGAAAGCAAACTTCCATATAGGGGTAAGCTAATTAATGTAAAAACCAGTGAAGTAAAGGCTCCAATATTTCAATACTCCATCATACCAAATATTAATTTTAGCTTCTCCATACGCGATGAAGACTATATGGATAAAATATCGAAGTGGTTCGTTGCTAAAGAATTACAAATTGGAGACAGGAACTTTGACAGGAACAACTTTCTTGAAACGAATAAGCCTGACTTACTTCAGGAATTTTTGGATAATGATATTAGAAAATGGCTTGGTAAGCTTAGGTTTGCCTATTTTGATTATAACACCATAAAGTCGGAAAAACAATTGAGCATATACCTAATTATTAACGAACTTGATAAGCACGAAATAAAAAAGCACATTTCGATGTTTGAATATTGTATCGACAAACTAAATAAACTTCTTAACTAAACTAACCACTATGAAATTACAAAAGCTAGTCTTCGCG
>JBFHES010000278.1:0-5741 GCA_041584015.1 Bacteroidales bacterium | reverse complement strand
GTTAAATACAAAGCTGGCGAAACCATAGTTAAGCAGAACTCACCATTAACACACGTAATAAGTTTTACCTCGGGTATTGCAAAAGTATACATCGAAGGGCGTGGTAATAAAAACCTGATACTCCATTTTCTCAAGCCAACACAGTTTTTGGGTGGTCCTGGAATTTACATCGATCGTAAACATCATTTCTCAGTTACCGCCATCGAAGATTCGTCGGTGTGTTTTATTGAAATAAACAAGTTTAAAGAGTTGATGCGAGGTAATTGCGATTTTGCTGAGGCTTTTATAAAGTACATTAGCAATAATGGAATTTTCAATTACGATCGTTTTTTAAGTCTTACCCAGAAAAATATGCAGGGCCGTGTTGCTGACGCTTTATTGTATCTGCACGAAGAAATTTTCTGTGATCGCGATCATATCATAACCGTTTCCAGACCAGACCTTGCTGAATATACCGGAATGTCGAAAGACAGTTTGATACGAATTCTGAAGGAATTTACAGAGGAGCAACTAATCGAATCGAGTGGCGCAGAGTTGAAAATAGTGAACATGGACAAAATATACAGCATTAGTCAACATGGATAGTTAAGCTACGATTTATGTCGGAAATTTTCCGATTACAATCATTAGCTGGTCGTTGCATTCAATGAGACAACTGAATTGAGAGCAGAGTGGATTGATAACTTTGTTTTGAAAATATTGTCCTATGAATAGAAAAGCTACTTCCTTCTTATCTGCTATTGTACTTTTGCTGATAACTGCTACATCTTTTCAGGTAAGTGCATCAGAGAATTTGTCAACTCACATTTTTAAAACTACAGGTAACTGCTATACCTGCTTGTTAACCATTGAAGAGGCTGGGAATTCTGTTGCTGGTGTAGTGGAAACAAAATGGGATGTAGGCCTGGATCAAACCGAGGTTACTTATGATAATACCCTAACCGATTTATTTCATATTATGGCAGCGATCGCGTTGTCGGGATATGATACGGAATGGTATCCCGCCGATGAGGGCGCCTATCAACATCTTATCGGTACATGCTGTGAATATGTGCATGAGATTGATTATTCAAATGTGCAAGTCGGATACTTATCCATAATGAATATATGGCTTACGCCTTTGCAATTGCAACATGTAGGCATCGAAAATCTGTTCAGCTACTATCCAAATCCGTGTAGTGGCACATTGCATTTTAGTTCGCAGGCAACTATAGATAATAGTTCTGCTCATGTTTACAATATGCTAGGAGACGAAGTTTTAGCTGAAGACATTGGGGTTTCTGAATCAATTGATTTAAGCAACCTTCCCAATGGAAAATACCTGATTGTATTAAAAGATGCAGAAGGTGCACTTGTAGCAAGAAACCAGATTGTTAAACTATAGATTTATAAATATGAAGAATATTAGCTATTTGTTGCTACTCATTCTTGGTGTGTTTATCATGTTTGGCTGTGAGAAGGAAACGAATGATACACCAGTTGACGAAATGACCATTCCCGAGATTGTTAGCATCACTGCCACAAAAGATGTGGTGATGTTTGGCGGCAAAGACCCAACAACTATTAATTGTGAGGCTAATGGTGGCGATTTAACTTATACCTGGTATGTTGATTTAGGCGACTTAATACCAATGAATGAAGATCGCTCAAGCGTGCAGTATACTGCCTCTGATTGTTGCATTGGTGATAAGCTAATTACTTGCACTGTTGAAAATGAGCTAGGCTCGGTTACCGACACCATCTCCATTTACATCCTTTACGAATAGAAATATGAGATTGATTATTCATTTAATTATTCTGACTTTTCTGATTGCTGGATTTGGCAATCTTCAGAGTACAGCACAATGCTGTTCTGCTGGAAATCCCATCTCAACAGATGGTAGCTCCGGAGGCATTTGTAAAAATGCATTTACTGTTGCGTTCATGTACAAAAACAGTTTGTCCGATTCATATTATCACGGATCGGAGAAAACAGACTTCATCTACAAAGAATCTTCTTTCCATTTCTCATCATTAAAATTGGAATATGGTATCAATAGCAAATTAGCAGTAGCAATCGATAATGGATTTTTTATTCGAAAAAGTGAATATTTCCCAGAGTCGGATTATGAGAGATATGCCAGAGGGTTGGGTGATGTTGGGCTGACTTTAAGATACAATTTTCTAAACATGGAAGAGCAACGATTCTCTATGTCGGTCATCGGAACGGTTAAGTTCCCAATTGGGGCAAAAAATCAACAATATGATGGTATCATTCTACCAATCGATTTTCAACCATCAACAGGAAGCATGCGTTTCAATCCGGCCATTTCCATGTCAAAGGCATTTAGTCCGCGTTTCTCTATGTTCGGATTTGGGAGTTATGAATACATAAATGAAATTGAGACTGAATCGGCAACCTACAAGTATGGCGATATTGCAGTTGCAGCTCTCGGAGCAAATTATCTACTAACCGAGGATTTAAGTTTTAACCTTCAGGGGAGGTACGAGTGGCGTGGTAAACGAGTTGATAATGGCTCGGAGATAAAGCAAAGTACCGGTGGTAAAATCTTCTTTCTGGTGCCTGAACTTAGCTACACCATTTTTTCAAGTATTCGCGTGGCAGTAGCATACGATCAACCCGTTGTCAGATACATGAATTATCTGGAGAACGGAACCGGACAATTAGGCAATAAACGAATGATTACCCTCAACGCATCGTCGGTTATAAATGAGCTTATCAAACCCAAAGCTGTGCAGTTTGACGACTTGACATTGCTTAATGTTAGTAACATGCATGTCTCAGGTATTTGCGGTATGTGTAAGCTTAGAATTGAAAAAATTGCGATGCGTTCCAGAAATGTAAAATATGCCAGCTGGGATGTTTCAACCCAGGAGTTGACTCTTAAGCACAAGGAAGAAATTGATCTGCACAAAATAATGGAAAGGCTTGCCAAGGCAGGCCACGATACTGAAGAAATTATAGCCAGTGATAAGGCCTACGCCAATTTGCACGAATGCTGTAAATATAGGGTTGTGAATCAATGATAAAAAATGATTGGGGTGCTGAGAGTTTCTCTCAGATTTATTTAAATTTAAGCGGCAATATTGCCGCTTTTTTTAGCTCAACAGATGTTTGTAAATAATCCAATAAATACCGAAGAACTGCCAACGTTCGAAACTTTAGAATTTAAGTCACTAAAGCGATCGTACCGAACCTTAATAAATATTCAATGGACCGTTTTTCTATTGGTTCCAATCGCAATTATCCTCTATCTCTTTTACGTGGAGGAACGTTTCGATCTGGAGAGCTTAATTTACGTGCTTGGTGTTTTAGCTTTGTTGTATATGTTGCGTTTAGTACTTAATTTTCTAGGATTCAAACGCAAAGGCTACCTGTTGCGCGAACATGACATTTTGTTTAGAACAGGTTTAATCATGCATAAAGTTACGGCCATTCCATACAACCGGATTCAGCACAGCGAAATTCGCGAAGGCTTTTTATCCCGCATGTTCTCCATTGCCAAACTAAAGGTATTTACCGCTGGAGGGGCGGCAAGCGATTTATCAATAAATGGATTATCGCCCGAAGAAGCCCAGCAAATAAAAGATTATCTCAGCAAAACGGTTAGTGCACATGAGTAATCACGACTTTTCAAATCCATCAAGACAAGCAACTAAGGGGCTTGTTCTTTTCTTTATCTCATCTGCACGTAAGTTTTTCAAAGCTTTTTGGCCAATGATTCTTGTGTACGTTTTTAAGAATAAATCTGTGCCGGAAGAAATGCGTATCTACATTTACCTGGCTTTGGGTTTTCTTCTCTTACTCGTCTTAACCAATGCCATCCTGTCGTTTTATCATTATTGGTTTTATATTGAGAAGAATGAGTTTGTGGTTAAAAGTGGTTACTTGAAAAAGGTGAAGCTCTCCATTCCACTGGAGCGCATTCAAACAATTAATATAAAGCAGAATATTTGGCAGCAAATGCTCAAGGTTGTGGCGCTGGAGATTGATACGGCTGGATCGGCGCAAAAGGAGTTAAAGCTGGTTGCGCTAACCTTAGCACAGGCTAAAGCATTGCAGGAAGTGCTTTCTGTTGATAAGGAACAGGATGAAGTTGAGGAAAATGTTGAGCATAAAAAAATTGCTAGTGAAAGTAAATACAAGGTTTTTGGTCTACGACCAGACGAGCTGATTAAGGTAGCTTTAAGCGAAAATCATTTAAGAAATTCACTTTTGTTACTGGCTCTTATTTTCAGTTTTTACAATCAACTGCAGGATTATTTCTCTGAGCAATATAAGATCAGTAGCGATGAGGTTGGTGAGTTTGTAATCTCACAAAGCTTTAGCATGTTAGGTATACTAATAATGGCCATGCTAATCGGAGGCTTTTTATTCTCATTTGTCGTTACCTTCTTGATCTTTTATGACTTTAAGTTTTTCAAAGCCAAAAATGAATTCATCATTCAATCGGGGTTGTTTACAAAAAAGAGTGTCACCATTCCGTACCCCAAAATACAGGTGGTGTCATGGATTACAAATCCTATAAAGAAGTTAATGGGCATTGTTACAATCACATTGGCTCAGGCCAGCAGTGGCGAAACAAAAAAGAAACAACGCATTACCATTCCCGGTTGCAATGAAAACAATCAGCAGCTAATTAATAGAGAAATTTTTAAGATAGAGGAGGAGCCTGTTTGGGATCAATATTTTACACATCAATCTTACCTCTTTAAAATTTGGTTTTTAAGAGGATGGTTGCCATTGATACCGGTGGTTTTTATCGGCTACGAAAATTTAGTTGTAATGCTTCTGGCTGGCACTTGGTTTTTGCTGAGTTTCATTTTTAGTTATATGGCAGTAAAAAAGCGCTACTTTAAAATTAGCGAAGAATTGATTGAATGTTCTAAAGGAACCATAGGGCAGGAGTTCTCAAGAATGTACAATTTTAAGGTGCTATGTGTTAAATTCAAACAATCTATTTTTCAACGTCGAAGAAATTTGGCGACCATTAAAATTCATACAGCTGGAGGTAAAACCCTTGTAATGCCATTTATTGAGGAAGAGCTAGCGATAGAACTTTATAATTATCTTTTATACAAAGTTGAATCTACCAATGAACCGTGGATGTAAGCAGCTCAGGCGCTAATAATTATTTCGAGAACAATGCAATTAGATAAAACGATTTTAACCGATTTGGTAACTATGAAAATGCCTTTCGGAAAATTTAAGGGACGAACCATTTGTGATCTTCCTGAGCCATATCTTGTATGGTATCATCAAAAAGGATTTCCCAATGGACGCATGGGTGTGTTGCTTGGGACTTTGTATGAGATTAAACTCAATGGACTTGAGTATTTGTTAAAAGAGCTAAGAAGGCAAGTATAATGTTGCCTTCAGGGCGCAGCATGCTATTTGAGTAAGCTTCTATTCAGCGTCATCAAATTTTATAAAGAAGATGAAAAAGTGCTTAACCGAAACTAAACTGTGCCAGTTTTTATAATCTCTAGCTAGTTTTGGCAAGGCGCAAAATATCCAATGATTAGGGTTGTCTTTTGTTGTTGGTTGGTAGGTGAAGGTTAAAAATGGAATCTCAGAATTTAAATCAACTTCAGAATCGGAATCTATAAGATTGGCCCAATCATATTTGCTTCGATTATAACGAAGTTTGAAGACTTCATTTGCGTTAATAAATTTTGAACGTAAAGAAAGGCTTTCGGTAGAATCTGTTTTATTATGCATAATGGCTTTCAGGCCTTCG
>JBFHES010000277.1:0-5750 GCA_041584015.1 Bacteroidales bacterium | reverse complement strand
TGAAGGTAATGGCGAGATTAATGCCAGCGCAGACATTCTTTATAATGGTTCTACATCAGGATGGCAGAAATTTGCGAACTCACTTAAGTTCCGTATACTAATGCGTATCTCTTCAAAGGTTGATGTTAGTGCAGACTTGCAAGCAATTGCTAGCAGTCGTGCAGTCTTCACATCAAATGACGATGAAGCTAAATTGGTTTATTTAGATGCAGATCCAAATGCGAATCCTATTTATGAAGCGATTGTTTACAGAAGTCGTTTTGAGTACAAAATGAACTCTGTGATGGTTGACATGCTTAAAGACCTTGACGATCCACGTTTACCGGTATTTGCAATGGTAAACAACGATGGTGAATACAGAGGTAAGCCGGCAGGTATTGATGCAGTTCCAAATGATGAGTACAACTATGATAATGTTTCTTCAATTGGTGAATTTTACATCAATCCAAATCTTGAAGGATTTTTCATGTCCTACTCAGAGTTAATGTTCTTAATGGCTGAAGCTGCTAATAAAGGATACATTACTGGAGATGCTGCAACATATTATAACAATGGAGTAAAAGCTTCATTAGCATTTAATGGTGTTGATGGCGATTACGACGCATACATTGCTCAATCAAGTGTTGCTTATGACGGTACTCTAAAGCAAATTGCAGAGCAAAACTGGATCGGATTATTCTGTCAAGGTGTTGAATCCTGGACTGAGTGGAGAAGAACTGGATACCCAGAATTAGAAGCGGCTATAGAAGGTGTACTTGGAGACCAACTTCCATCAAGATACACATATCCTGCAATCGAGCAATCGGTTAATGCAGGTAGCTATGGTGCAGCTGTTGACGCACAAGGTGACGATTTACTAACAACCAAAGTTTGGTGGATGCAGTAATGCTTTATTAATTTAAATAGTAAGAATATGAAAAAAATACTTTATATATTTTCGATAGCAATCCTTGGCGTATTCCTAGTCCAGTGCGATAAAGAATTCGACGACATTGTTACAGAAAACGCAAAAATTGGCGGATTAATTGATGTGAGCAGTGCAGCACAGAACTACGTTGTTGGTGATGGTGCTAGCTACTCATTTGATCTTTATTTAAATCAAAATGCAGATGCAACTATCAAAACTGTGAATGTTTACAAATCATTCTCTAGTGTTGCTGTTGCATGGTCTGTTCCTGCTGATCATATAGAAGCCGACTCTATTCCTGCAAAAACATCAAACGAAGTGCTTCAGGAAACCTTTAGTGTTTCAAACGGTGAATCACATTGGATTTCAGTAGCAGCAATGGACTTTACAGCCTTAACAGCTAATCTTTTAGTTGATGGTAATGCACTTCCTGCTTCAGATGGTGACCTAAGAATTGGAGATTCTTTTAATTTCACCGTTGAGGCAATCTTAAATGACGGTCGTACAGTAACTCAGGCTTATGAAGTTAAAATGGCTGTTTCTACTAGATTCGCAGGAACTTACACCATTGTTGCTGGTTCTTATTTCAGAATTGGAGTAGATCAGGGAGCTGACTTCCAGGTTGGAGCAACTGCTCTTATCGAGTCTGTTGATGCTAAAACGTATGTATGGTCAAACTGGGGTGAAGCTTCAGGATGGGATGGCAACGTTCTATATTTCCAGATTGAAGATGATGGTTCTATTTACTACCCTAAGGAGTGGAATGGAGCAGATCAAATTCTAAATGATCAGCCATTAACTACCTGTGAAGAAGATGCAGGCGAACTAACCAATGTAGGTTGTGGTAATTCAAACTTTGTTATAAAGGATGATGCGGCCGGAAAAGATCAACTTAAAATGGTTCACGGCTATCTTACAGCTGGTTCAGGACCAAGAGAGTTTGATTTTATCTTAATTAAAAACTAAATACACCTAAAACGAATACATAATGAAAAAAACATATAAGCTAAATTTCATTGTACTAATGTCGTTCATCTTCTTTTTTGCAGGTTGCGAAAAAGAAGACTATACAGGTTTTAGTACATTAGAGCCGACCAGCCCGTCTATCACGATAACTGGTATAGCGGCAAGCGGATATAATTTCGTAGAACAAGACACCACATTTACATTTGACGTAACGCTCTCTACTCCACAAGTTGCTGACGTTGTTATTTATATTAAACAAATAGATGGCGATGCAACAGCAGGTGAAGATTATAAGATAAACAACACCGGTGCTAAGGTTAACATTGGTGCAACCGAAACTACAGGCCAGGTTTCAATATCAATATTACCTGACGAAATGTACGAAGGAGTTGAAACTGTTACCTTGCAAATTGGCGACGAAAGAACTGCAAATGCAGATCTTACTCCAGCAACAGTAACTTTTACTATCGGTAATGCTACTAAAGACATATTAGTAGCCGGAATGAGCTGGGCAACTGATGCTGCTACAGTTCTTGGAATTACTGATATTGAAGATACAGAAGCTGCCGACCTAAGAATGTTAATCGTAGACATGAACGATAATTCTATTGTTGCTGTTGCCGACGGTGCCTCATTTGAGGAGTATGCAAGTTTTGATACACTTGCAGATGGTAACTACATGATTGCTGCAGACTTTTATGCTACGGCAAATGCAGGTGACTTTAATGAGACTGTAACAGTTGATGTTACATTAGAGTTTAATCAGGCTGGTGTAATCAATCATCAAATGATGCAATTCCCTGCTGTTATGACAAACTCTACTCCTTGTAGCACTTATCGTACAAACCTTGCTATTGTAACAAAAGCAGGTGCAAACTTCTCATTCGAAGAAGCAGTTTCTGCAAGTTGGGAAGTTGACCTGGCAAGCCTTGCCGGCATGTGGGTTGGCGAAGATGGTAGTACAACAGTTACTACAGAAGCGAGTACAGTTGTTACCACATTTACTGATCCTGATTTAACCGTTGCTGGTTTAGGTCACGGATGGATGTTTAATTTCTGGGGCGAAGAAGTTCTTGACTCATTAAGCGGAACAGTTAATATGGAGTTCGATTGGACTAACCATGGCGCTGTATCAATTTCTGAGCAGTATTACATAACTACACTTTATGATGGAGCTGAATATCCTTATACAATCATTGGTTCAGGAACATTCAACACTTGCGGCGATGCGCCTGCATTAGTTTTTGAATATGACATGATTCAAGAAGGTTTCAGTACTGCCGGTTGGTGTGCTGCAAATGGATACCTTACTACAGAGTTGTTTGTAGCTGACATTAAGCTTAGCCCTGGAGGAAAGTGGATGACTCCGCAGTCTGGTCATAAGAAAAAAGCAAACATTAATAAGCCTTACTAAAATTTAGTAACTACATATTTAATCAAGCCGTCTCAATTGAGACGGCTTTTTTTATTGCTCCAGTGAAAGCTTAAATTATTTTGCTGGTAATAATTCAGGTTACCTGTCTTAAATCAATTCGAGTATTTGCTAGCTTTGTATGCCAATATCGAAATCAATTATCATGAAGAAAGAACACATCAAACTAATCGCATCTGCTGTTGGTACATTACCCGGCAATGTGGAAGCTACCATTGCTCTTTTGGCTGAAGGCGCTACAATTCCATTCATATCACGCTACAGAAAAGAGCGAACAGGCGGATTAGATGAGGTTCAAATTGAAGAGGTTTCAATACACTATCAAAAGATACAAGAACTCGAGAAACGCAAAGAAACCATCTTAAGCACCATCGATGAATCCGGTAACTTAAGCAAAGAATTAGAGGTACAAATTATTGAATGTACTAATCTAACCGAATTAGAAGATCTTTACCTACCCTATAAGCCCAAGAGAAAAACACGTGCAGTAATTGCTAAAGCCAAAGGACTTGAGCCACTAGCAAAAAGGTTAATGAGTCAAAATGTTGGTGATCCGGAATCATTGGCATTAAAGTTTATAAACGATGAAGTAGCATCCTCTGAAGAAGCACTGCAAGGAGCACGTGATATTATTGCAGAATGGGTTGCAGAAACACCACACGCAAGAAATGTAATTCGAAGATTCTTTCAGCAGGAGGCAAACATTACAGCAAAGGTTAAAAACGACAAAGAAGATGGGGCTGATAAATACACCGACTATTTCAAATTTAATGACAAACTAAAGAAAATACCTTCGCATAGATTATTAGCCATTAGAAGAGGAGAACGCGAAGGATTCTTAAAAGTAAATGTTGCTCCTGAAAAAGAGCAAGCCATTGAACGACTCGATAGTATTTTCATTAAAAGTTGGAACAGCTGTACCACACAAATCGGACTTGCTATAAAAGATAGTTATCAACGTTTAATTGCGCCGTCAATTGAGAATGAAACATCGGCATCGGCCAAGGAGAAGGCAGACATTGATGCTATTAAAGTATTTACACAGAACTTGTATCAGCTACTTATGGCTGCACCACTGGGGCAAAAGCGTATTTTAGCCATTGACCCGGGCTACCGAAGCGGATGTAAAGTGGTTTGCTTAAGTGAACAAGGATTGCCACTACATAACGAAACCATATATCCACATAAACCCCAAAGCGAATCAGGTAAGGCCATGAAGAAATTAGCTTCAATGGTAGGTGCCTATAAAATTGAGGCCATTGCAATTGGTAATGGCACTGCAAGCCGTGAAACCGAATACTTCATTAAGAAAATAAGATTCGACCGTGAATTAAGCATCTTTATTGTAAGCGAAGATGGAGCATCGGTTTACTCTGCATCCTCAGCTGCCCGCGAAGAATTCCCGCAATATGATGTCACCGTAAGAGGCGCCATTTCCATTGGCCGCCGTCTAATGGATCCGCTTGCAGAATTGGTAAAAATCGATCCAAAATCAATTGGTGTTGGCCAGTACCAGCACGATGTTGATCAAAACAAGCTGAAAGAAAGCCTTAATCAGGTAGTTGTTAATACAGTAAACAAAGTTGGTGTAGAGGTAAATACCGCAAGCAAACATTTGCTATCCTACATCTCGGGACTTGGCCCGCAGCTGGCACAAAACATTTGTGATTTCAGAACTGAAAATGGGAATTTTAAATCGCGTGCAGAATTAAAGAAGGTACCACGAATGGGCGCCAAAAGCTATGAGCAATGTGCCGGTTTTCTGCGCATCTCAGATGCCAAGAACCCACTCGACAAAACGGCAGTTCATCCAGAGAGCTATGGTCTGGTGCAAAAAATGGCCAAAGACTTAAACGTTTCGGTGGCTGATCTAATCAAAGATGAGACACTCAGGAAAAGCATTATTTTAGAGAACTACACAAGTAAGACAGTGGGTTTACCAACCTTGACCGACATATTATCAGAGTTAGAAAAACCGGGCAGAGACCCCCGTAAAAAGGCAAAAGTATTTGAATTCGAGAAAGGCATTCATAAAATAGAAGACCTGCACGAAGGTATGGTTCTGCCGGGAATTGTTACCAATGTAACAAACTTTGGAGCCTTTGTAGATATAGGTATCAAGCAAAATGGATTGATACACATTTCGAACTTACGCGCAGAATTCATTAGCAATCCGGCCGATGTGGTAAGTGTGCATCAGCACCTTAAAGTAAAAATTCTGGAAATAGATATAAAGCGCGAACGGATTCAATTAACCTTAATAGATGTGCCACAAAGCTAATGTCTACAAATTTTTTCTTGATCAAGTATAATTATATCTTTGCCTCGTTGTTTATTATACCATAATTACCTGATTAAAAGATCGCAAACATTTAATAAATGAACTTCTTGAAATTCCTGTTCAGCAAAGTATTTTTTAAAAATTTACTTATTGCCATCGCAATA
>JBFHES010000276.1:0-5770 GCA_041584015.1 Bacteroidales bacterium | reverse complement strand
TGGATTGTAATCTTTGCTTTTGTTGGTATGCAACTTGCCTGGAACTTACGTCCCTTTGTTGGCGATAAGAGTATGGAGTTCGAGCTCTTCAGAGAAAAGGAAGGTAATTTTTATTTAGCTGTACTTCAATCAACCGGTACCTTGTTTGGGATTAACAATAATCAGCAGCAAGAGGACAAACCGGTTAAGTCTGTGCCATTGGAAACAGAGAAGACAGGTCCTACTAATAAAGTGGATACAGCACAGCCTGAAAATTCTATGAATAATGAGTAGCACTCCAAATGACATAATGACCCTTGAGGAGGTTGCTGCCTATCTAAGACTAAAACCTCAGACAATTTATACATGGGCGCAGGAAAAGAAAATTCCTGCGGCCAAGCTTGGCAAGGAGTGGCGGTTCAGGAGAAGTATCGTAGATAAGTGGTTTAATCAACACATGGATGAAAAGTTTAATGAATTTATGTCTGATTAGTGAACGTGAGAAATTGTCTGTTAGAATGCTTAATTAGAATGTACTATACACATGCGTTGCGTTTTGAAAAACCACTTGAGTTGGATAGTGCAGTTAGCCTTGTGTTAAGTTATTAGTCAAGCGCTTTAAAATCAATCTGAGTGCTGATTTTAACCAAGCTTAATTTAGATTCATACTGACTGCTTTTTTCTGCTAGGCTTTTGATTTTTTTTATTCCTTTGCCCTCTTAAAATCAAATTGCTGTGAAGATATATCTGTTGATTGGTGGTAACATAGGTGATCGTTTTTTCTACTTGGAAAAAGCAAGTCAAATGATTGCTCAGAAGATTGGTCGCGTACTTCGCACTTCGTCAATTTATGAGTCGGAGCCGTGGGGTTTTGATGATGAGCAGCAGTTTCTGAACATGGCAGTAGAAGTTGAGTCGGATATTCAACCTGCAGCTGTTTTATCAAAAATACATGAAATTGAGGCTGACTTGGGGCGGGTTAGATCCGGAGAAGGTTACCAGTCAAGAACCATTGATATTGATATCCTGTTTTATGGCAGATGGATCATTATTCAAAAGGACCTTGTTGTGCCTCATAAGCATTTACCTTCCAGAAGATTTGCTCTGGCTCCAATGCAAGAGTTGGTACCCGAAATGAAACATCCAATACTTGGGAGCAGTATGGATACCTTATTGTCTAAATGCAAGGATAAAGGGGCGATTAATAAGCTGAAAACAACCAGCTCTATCGTTGGATAATCCCTGAATTAGCATCACTTTGAAATTCGTATATCCTTTCTGAATCAATAAAAAACCCCACTGTGGAGTAGGGTTTTTATAAACCAAGAGTCTTTCTTTTCGGCAACTGGCATCGCCTAAGGAGTGTAATCTATGGAGATTTAATATCTACTAGATTTTTAATAACTATAACAAAGTACGGGAATCTCTAACAGATGGTTACGTGTTGTTTGTTTATATTTTCAACACACTTATTAACAGGGTGTTTTGTAATAGTTAAAAATAAAGTTTGAAGAGGCTGGTTCTTTGTCTATTTTTGTGAAAACTGCAGTAAAGAGATATGGACAATTTTATAGTATCGGCAAGGAAATACAGACCTTCTACATTTAATTCAGTGGTAGGGCAACAGTCTATTACTACCACCCTGAAAAACGCCATCAACAAGAATCAGTTGGCGCATGCCTATTTGTTTTTTGGGCCGCGGGGTGTCGGTAAAACTACCTGTGCACGTATTTTTGCAAAGACTATCAACTGTAAAGCCATTACTTCAGAAACTGAAGCTTGTAATGAGTGTGAATCGTGTTTGTCGTTTAATGAGAATCGCTCTTATAATATTCACGAATTAGATGCTGCATCAAATAACAGTGTTGAGGATATTCGAAATTTAATTGATCAGGTGCGCATTCCACCACAAGTAGGAAAGTATAGCATCTATATCATTGATGAGGTTCATATGCTATCGCTGTCGGCTTTTAATGCATTTCTTAAAACGCTGGAAGAGCCTCCGGGACATGCCATTTTTATTCTGGCAACAACTGAGAAGCATAAAATTATTCCGACCATTTTGTCGCGTTGTCAGATTTTTGATTTTAACAGAATTGAGATCAGCGATATGGTTGGTCATTTGCAATATATAGCCAAAAATGAACATGTAAATGCCGAAGCTGAAGGCCTCAACGTAATTGCACAGAAGGCTGATGGTGCCATGCGTGATGCGCTCTCAATTTTTGATCAGATTGTGAGCTTCTCAGGCACTGAGATCAATTATCAGAATGTTATTGATAATTTGAATGTTCTGGATTATGAATATTATTTCCGATTGATTGATTCATTCCTGGCTGGAGACTATGGCAATGCCTTATTGATATATGATGATATTCTAAGTAAAGGCTTTGATGGGCACAATTTTATTACCGGGCTTAGCAAACATTTGCGCGATATCCTTATTTGTAAGGATGCTGCAACATTATCTCTAATGGAGGTAGGAGCAAGCATTAAAACAAAATACCAGGAGCAAGCCACCAAGAGCTCGGTCGGTTTCCTGCTCGAAGCACTCGAAATTAATAACAAGTTTGACTTAAGTTACAAGTCAAGCAACAACTCGAGGTTGCATGTAGAACTAGCGCTGTTGCAATTGTCTTCAATTGCTCAAAAAAAAAAAACTAGTTAGTCAAGCAACAAGCGAAGATGTTGGGGCTGCTCATCCAGCTAAAGCAGTTGCACCTGCACCTGAAAAGCCTCAGGTAGTTGAAGCGCCTCCTGCGCCCAAGATTGAGGAACCTAAACCGGTTGCCGAAACGGTAAAACCAGTAATTAAGGCAGAGCCTAATGTTCAGCGCACGCAGGAAGCTCCTGTAAAAAAGAAAATTAGCAATATCCCATTGTTTGGTGGCGACGTACCAAAAGTTGAGGATGTGCTAAATGGTTCGCTAAATGTGAAGGAGGAACCAGAGCACGAAGTTGAGGAGCTTGTTGTTAGGGAGGAGATTGAAGGAGCTGAGGATGGTAAAGAATTGAAACAAGAGGAGCTGGTTGAATACTGGAATAGCTACGGAGTAAAAATGCAGGACAAAGAACCGCGTCTGGCAAGTACCATTCACATATTTAAACCAACCATTGAAAGCAATACGGTCCTGAAGCTGGTTGTTGCTAATGAGTCGCAACAGAAAGCTGTCTTCAAAGCCAAACCAAGTATATTAAGTCATTTGCGCCGCTGTTTAAAGGTTAATGAATTGGATCTTCTGCTGGATGTCCGTGAAGATGTTGAGGTTGAGCAACGTTATTATACGCAAGCAGATAAGTTTAAATTCCTCAATGAGAAAAACCCTGATTTGATGAAGTTGAAAAAGCAATTTAACCTGGACTTTAATTAGGCATGACAAGGATTGGATTGCTAAGCGATACGCATGGATACCTGAATCCGAAGGTGCTCGAATTTTTCAACAACTGTAATGAAGTATGGCATGCCGGCGATATTGGAACAGTTGAGCTGGCTGAAGAGTTATTGGCATTCAAACCTTTAAAAGCTGTTGTTGGCAATATCGATAATCATCTGTTAAGGCGCATGTTTCCGGAGAATTTACGATTTAAATGCGAAGCTGTTGATGTTTGGATAACGCATATTGGTGGGTATCCGGGGCGATATGATAAGCGAATAAATGATGAAATAAGACTAAATCCACCAAGGCTTTTCATAAGTGGTCATTCACATATTCTAAAGGTAATGCCAGATAAGAAGTTAAATTTATTACATGTAAATCCGGGTGCGGCAGGTAAAAATGGTTTTCATCATTTTGTAACCGCCGTGCGTTTTATAATTGATGGAAGAGAAATTAGGGATTTGGAAGTATTAGAAGTAAAAAGATAATGCCGAACCTGTTTCTTGCGAAAGGTAAGGTGAGCCATTGGAGGTGAAACGTCCGGCATCATCTTATTTATTAACCTTTATGTGCTTAAAGACAATTACAAAACGGGTCTTGCCTTTGTCTTATTGTATCTAATTGTTTTATTCTTTTTGGTATCAGTTAAGAGCAGTGCATTGTCAACCATTTTGTATGAAAACATTGTCACACCTTTTTTTCTCTTCAGCTCAAGTGTACCTTCTTCTGTATTGAGTTTGTACGGAATGCCTGTAACTTCTTTCTTCCCTTTTCTGGCAAGATCAAGTGTGCCATTGTCGTAAAACTCCATCCAGGCTTTGCCTCCGGCAGTAACCCAAATTCCGGTAAAATCATCTTTATTAATGCTTGTTTCTGTTTTTGATGATTTATCATCTTTGCTTGTCGATTCCTTTTTGGTTTCTCCACAAGAACTAATTAAGCTCAGCATTAAGGCCATTGATAATAGTATAGAAGCAACTCGTTTCATATTGTAGGTGTTTGGTTTAATATTTCTAATGTAAATATAATATCTATTCATTTAATATGGAATGCCTCTGGCAAGGATTTACATGATGCCTATTCATCATCCTCTTCGTCGTATTCCTCTTCTTCAATGTCAAATTTTTGCAAGAAGTATCGTCGTTTCCTTTCGTTGGCCGGAACAACTGATAACGGTGCTTCACCTTTAATCTCGTTACGTCGTCTGTCAGGTTTCATATCTTTTAAAGCAAAGTTAAATGCTTCGTCTGATGAAACGGTAAACAAGGTGTTTCGCTTGTACTCAAAATAGTACCACTTCTCAAATCCTACTTGCAGATAAAGCACAAACTCGTTGGTGCTTCTGGTTTTTACAAACTCTAGTTTACCATCTACATATCTGTTAAGTTCGGTTGATCCCATATTACCAATCCCAATCTGGCCAACGGAAATATAGGAATGTGTACTGCTATCCCAAATTAAATTAACCTCGCTAAGCACTAATGATTTGTCCAGTTCTTTTGGCATTTTTTTGTACTCGCCATAAAGTGAGAGGTTTCTGAAAGCTTCATTGGCTTGTTCTTCTCCAATTAATTCAGGAAGTGCCTTAACATAAGCATCAGCCGATAAATCAGCAGGTTCTAAATCAGGAGAGTTATATATTGCTGTTGAAACCATGTCCAGCACTTCTTTAGGGAAGTAGAAGTCCAGTATCATCATTACATTTAATTCGACAGAGTCTTTAACCAGATCGTGGTTGATGAAACCAGCCGCATCAATCTTAACCTGTCCGGCATAGATACCTAAGTCGATTTTACCCTCACCACTAGAGATGCATTTGTCTTTGCTTAACCTAAGCAAGTTTCCGGGAACCTCGTCGTTCTGTATTTTTTCAAGTGATCCAATTTGATATTCGCGTAAAGTGTTGTCAAAATAGAGCATGCCTTCAACAGGGAAAACTGCTAAGTCGCTGTATTTTTTTGGCTTATTTAAGAATGAAGTGTAAAGGTGTGTTGAGTCTTTCTTCATCATTATTCCGGCTAGCAACTTATTATCATCAATGTCGAGTGGGTTTCCTGAAACAGGTATCATCACTTCTTTTGGATCTATTTCGCTGTTAAATGCCAGCCAATTATTGTCAATTCGTTCGCAGTCGTAGTTCATCTTAACAGTACCGTCAAATGTGAGGAATTCGCGCCATGCATTCAGACGAATATCTCCCTGATAAACAAAGTTTGGACTGAGCGTAAAGGCACTGGAATCCGTGATGTTTCCGGTTGCATAACTTCGAATTGAATCATCAACAGCAACCACATCAAAATGCAGTGTTTGCTTTCTGTTAATCTCATCAATATAGTCGTAATCTGCATTGGCGTTATAGTTCTTACGGCCAAAAATATTTACCTCAGCGTTATACAGTAAGTGGAATTTCGAAT
>JBFHES010000275.1:0-5771 GCA_041584015.1 Bacteroidales bacterium | reverse complement strand
TTTCATTTTTGAGAATCCTCCTGTTTTAGGTGATATAGAAATCACCTTATGTCTTAAGCTTCTTCTGCATCGTTTACCAGCATTGACTCTTAAAGAGAGAGAAAGTTTTTCTCCTGGCGTAATCACCTATAAATTTATTAGTGCTAGTTTTCTGTTGTATTTTGATCAAAATTAATTGTCCTAAGCTTAAACAAAAAGAGCGCATTTCTGTTAGTGGTATTGACTTTAAACCTCAAATAAGCACAATGAATAAAGTTGTAAAAAATGCCAACGAAGCAATACAGGGAATCACAAGTGGAATGACACTTATGCTCGGTGGTTTTGGCTTATGCGGAATACCCGAAAATACTATAAAAGCATTAGCGGAAACGGAGATTAATAATTTAACCTGTATCTCAAATAATGCTGGTGTTGATGAGTTTGGATTAGGTGCTTTGCTTAGAAAAAAACAGATCAGGAAAATGATTGCTTCTTATGTTGGCGAGAATAAGGAATTCGAGCGGCAGTTATTAAGTGGCGAATTAGAGGTGGATTTGATTCCACAAGGAACTTTGGCCGAAAGGTGCAGAGCAGGAGGCGCGGGTATACCGGCCTTTTTTGTTCCTGCAGGTTTTGGGACAGAAGTGCAGGAAGGTAAAGAGACTAGAGAGTTTGAAGGTAAAACTTATTTAATGGAGAAGTGGCTGAAAGCAGACTTTGCCATCGTTAAAGCATGGAAAGGTGATACCAATGGTAATCTGATCTTTAATGCTACTGCAAATAATTTTAATCAACCCATGGCTACTGCTGGTAAAATTACCATTGCCGAAGTTGAAGAACTTGTTCCATCTGGTTCGCTGGATCCAAATCATATACATACCCCTGGTGTTTTTGTGCAACGCATTTTTCAAGGAGTTGACTATGAGAAACGAATTGAATTTATTACTACACAAGACTAATTAATCACAAGTATTACATGTTTAACTCTCTATTAAAAACGGTTTTGTTATTTATAATAACAAGCTTTTCTGTCGGTCTGATTGCGCAAAGCCATGACCATGATTCTGCTCATACACATTTGCACAAAAAGCATGAAATAAGTTTGGCGTTGGGTGCCGCAAGTTTGTTTAGTGAAAATAAAGTAGCACCAGCTATTCATCTGCATTATGTAAGAGGAATCGCTCTTGATAATCGCTTAGGCCTTGGTTTAGCAGCTGAAGCTATTCTTGAAGAACACAAGCATTATGCCTTGGCGGCTGTAGTTGAATACAAGTTTAATAGTGGGCTGGTAGTAGGATATGCACCAGGATTATTGATGTTGATTGAAGAGACTGAAACAGAATATGCATTTGCACAGCATTTTGAATTGGCTTTTGAGTTTGATTTGAATAAAGTTCATTTGGGACCACTTTTAGAACTTGGTATAGAACCGCATGGAGTTCACCTGCTTTATGGTATACATTGTGGAATTGATTTCTAATAATATAAAGTAATAGTATAATAATGGCACTAGACAAAAATGGAATAGCTAAACGGATTGCGCAAGAGTTGCATGATGGATATTATGTGAATCTTGGAATTGGAATACCAACGCTGGTTGCTAACTATATTCCTGAAAATATGCAAATTGTGCTGCAATCGGAAAATGGCTTGTTGGGAATTGGCCCCTTTCCTAAAAAAGGTGATGAAGATGCAGATTTGATCAATGCAGGTAAGCAAACTATTTCGACTATCGATGGTGCCTCTTTCTTTGATTCAGCAACCAGCTTTGCTATGATTCGTGGCGGTCATATCGACCTAACAGTACTTGGTGCTTTCGAGGTGTCTGAAGTGGGCGATATTGCTAGTTGGAAAATTCCTAACAAATTGGTGAAAGGGATGGGAGGAGCTATGGATCTGGTTGCATCGGCAAAGAATATTATTGTAGCCATGCGACATACAGATCCGCAAGGAAACTCGAAATTATTACAGGCATGTACACTGCCCTTAACAGGTACCCGAGTTGTGAAGAAGATAGTAACTGATCTGGCAGTGGTGGAAGTTACCCCCAACGGATTCAAGCTTTTGGAGCGTGCACCCGGGGTTACTGTTGAAGAAATAATAAATGCAACTGGCGGTAAGCTTACCGTTGAAGGAACAATTCCAGAAATCAAAATATAGAACAATTCATATATGTCGATTTATTTCAATAAATTGCATTTCATTAATCAATCATAACTTAATATTATTTAATAATGCCTCACTATTATAACTTGGGCGAAATCCCACAGAAAAGACATACTGTTTACCGAAAGCCAGATGGTAAACTGTATCAGGAGCAACTAGTATCTACCGAAGGTTTTTCCGATACGTCATCGTTGGTATATCATTGTCAAATGCCTACGCTGGTTAAAAATATTGGCGAAGCTTACTCGGTTGAACCCAAAATTGCATTGGAGAAGAACATGCAGCATCGTAGTTTTTCCGGATTTAATGTAAAACCATGCGACGACTATCTAGAAAGTAGAGTGGCTGTTTTGGTAAACAATGATTTACATATAAGTTTGGCTGCTCCAAGAAAGTCTATGACGGATTATTTCTTTAAGAACTCTGCCGGAGACGAAATGATTTTTGTGCATAAAGGAACGGGAACATTAAAGACAATGTACGGTAATATTCCTTTCGAATATGGTGATCATTTAGTGATACCGAGAGGGGTTATTTATCAATTCGAATTTGACACGGAGGACAACAGGTTATTTATTGTTGAATCGTTTACACCTTTACGTTTTCCGAAAAGATACATGAATAATGTTGGTCAACTGCTAGAACATGCGCCTTTCTGCGAACGCGATATTAGGAAACCATCGGTATTGGAAACACACGACGAAATGGGAGACTTTTTGGTAAAGATTAAACGCGACAACATGATTTGGCCTTATACCTTTGCTTCACATCCTTTCGACCTTATTGGTTGGGATGGTTATCATTACCCGTTTGCGTTTTCAATTTTCGATTTTGAACCAATAACCGGCCGGGTGCATCAACCGCCTCCGGTGCATCAAACCTTAGAAACACCAACATTTGTAACCTGTGCTTTTGTTCCGAGGTTGTATGATTATCATCCTGATGCTATCCCAGCTCCATATAATCATAGCAACGTAGATTCAGACGAGGTTTTGTATTATGTTGATGGAGATTTCATGTCGCGTAATCATGTTGAGCACGGCATGATCAGTTTACATCCTACGGGAATTGTGCACGGACCACATCCTGGTGCAATGGAGCGTAGCATCGGACAGACGGAGACACAAGAACTTGCAGTAATGGTTGATACATTTAAACCTCTAAAGGTTACCGAAGCAGCCATGGAACTTGAAAATCCGGATTATTATAAATCATGGATGGAGTAGTATGTAGCTTAGTAGAAATAATGAATAATAAATTTAAAAAAATATAAAATGAGTACACAAGAAGATTTTCTTCCATTAAACGGAACCGACTACGTTGAGTTTTGGGTGGGTAATGCCAAACAAGCTGCACATTATTATCAAACGGCCTTTGGTTTTCAGCCGGTAGCTTATGCCGGTCTTGAGACAGGTGTAAAGGATAAAACGTCCTATGTACTGCGTCAGGATAAAATTACTTTCGTGTTTACCACATCCTTAGTACCGGATAGTGAAATTACCAGACATTGCGTTGCGCATGGCGATGGTGTTAAATATGTAGCGCTTTGGGTTGATGATGCAACAAAGTCGTATCACGAAACAATTAAGAGAGGAGCAAAATCATATCAAGAGCCTAAGACCAGCAAAGATGACAATGGTACGGTTGTAAGTTCAGGAATACACACCTATGGCGAAACCATTCATTTATTCATTGAACGTAAAAATTACAAGGGCGTGTTTTTACCGGGTTTTGTTGCCTGGGATCCACTATACAAGCCTGAGCCAGTTGGACTAAAGTATGTAGATCATATGGTTGGTAATGTTGGTTGGGGTGAGATGAATGTCTGGACAAAATTCTATGCCGATGTTATGGGATTTAGTCAATTAGTATCCTTCGACGATAAAGACATTTCAACAGAGTATACCGCACTTATGAGTAAAGTGATGGCCAATAGTAATATGCGTATAAAATTCCCTATTAATGAACCTGCCGAGGGGAAAAAGAAATCGCAAATTGAAGAGTATATCGACTTTTATGGTGGAGCCGGTGTACAGCATGTTGCCATGGCAACCGATAATATTATAGAAACAGTTACAGCATTGTTAAGTCGGGGTGTAGAATTCCTTCGCGTTCCAAAGTCGTATTACGATGTGGTGCTTGATAGAGTAGGGCAAATTGACGAAGAGCTTGCTCCACTTGCTGAGCTGGGTATCTTAATAGATAGGGATGATGAAGGGTATTTATTGCAGATTTTTACAAAACCGGTAGAAGATCGTCCTACAGTGTTTTATGAAATCATCCAGCGAAAAGGTGCAACATCTTTTGGGAAAGGAAACTTTAAGGCCTTGTTTGAGGCAATTGAACTTGAGCAAGAAAGTAGAGGCACCTTGTAAATGCCAATAGTTTTAGAGTAATAAATTAAATTCAGTAATAGTAATGATTAAAGCAAATAATCCAGCGTTAAAGTCCTGGATAAATGTTGATAAAGGAAGCGACTTTCCAATACAGAACATTCCGTTCGGTATTTTCAATAAAAATGGAGTAGGACCACATGCAGCAACAAGAATTGGCGATACGGTTATCGATTTATATGCCTTGTCTAAATACAATGTATTAGATGGTTTAGGCATAGATGCGGAGGTGTTTAATGATAAAACATTAAATGCATTTATTGAACTTGGAAGACCAGTTTGGCGGGCATTGCGCGATAGATTGTCTGAGATATTTGAAGAAAGTAATCCTATCATTCGTGACAATCCATCAGCAAAATCTGATGTTCTATTTCTAATCGGGGCAGTTCAAATGCATATGCCTGTGCAGGTTGGCGATTACACCGATTTTTATTCGAGCATTGAACATGCTACCAATGTAGGTACCATGTTTCGCGATCCGGATAATGCCTTATTCCCTAACTGGAAACATTTACCAGTTGGTTATCATGGCAGAAGTTCGTCAATTGTAGTTTCGGGTACACCAATTCATCGTCCGAAAGGACAAACCAAAGCCAATGATGCAACGGTACCTAGTTTTGGTCCATCTCGCTTAGTCGATTTTGAATTAGAAATGGCTTTCATTACTGGTAAAAATACCAATCTGGGAGATTCTGTTACTATTGAGAATGCCGATGAACATATTTTTGGAATGGTTGTATTTAATGACCTTTCAGCACGCGATATTCAAAAATGGGAATACATTCCCTTAGGTCCTTTCCTTGCCAAAAACTTTGGCTCTGTTATTTCTCCATGGATTGTTACTTTAGATGCACTTGAACCGTTTAGAGTTGAAGGTCCGAAGCAGGATCCGAAGGTGTTACCATATTTACAAATTGAAGGAAAGCAGAATTTCGACATTCATTTAGATGTATTTATTCAGGCTGAAGGGCAGAAAGAACATCAGGTTTGCCACTCAAATCACAAGTATTTGTATTGGAGCGTGCAGCAGCAACTTGCTCATCAAACAGTAAATGGATGTAATATTAAAGTTGGTGATATGTACGGATCAGGTACCATAAGTGGTCCAACTCCTGAGGCCTATGGCTCAATGTTAGAGATTAGCTGGCAAGGAACAAAGCCGGTGAAAATGCCCGATGGAAGCGAACGAAAGTTTATTCAGGATAATGACACGATTATTATGCGTGGCTATTC
>JBFHES010000274.1:0-5843 GCA_041584015.1 Bacteroidales bacterium | reverse complement strand
CTTTGCAAGTGTAATTTTTGAAATCATACAATTAGCTGAGATTACCTACAAGACAATTTATAGCGTAGTGTCGATACTAACAAAACCAAAATCTTGTTTAAATTTGTAGACGATTATTTAAAAATACAACGATGAATTCAAAACTAATTGTTTGTTTCCTTTTACTAGTGGCAATGGTTCAGGTAGGATGCGATCAGGATAATGAGTGTTCTGAGGGGCATTTATGTGTTAGCGGAAATGTGCTGGAGTATCAATCATCCAATGACCGGGCAAAGTTAATTATCGATAACCCTGAAGGTGCGGCTTATACAAATGAGGCTGTTACGGTTACCGATCTGGTTCCTGCACCTCCTGCTGTTATTAACTTACAGCGCGGTGATTTGCACTTTGGTGGTGGTTGGTTTAAAATAGAACCTACGGATATGCAGTTCAAAAAGCTAATAACCATAAGCATTCAGTTTCCGCAATCGGCCAAGGTTGATGCATTGGGGAACAACTGGGCGGATGATTACATCTTATATTATGTTGATCATGATAACTGGAAGCCTGTTAACGATTCTGAAGTTGTTTTGAATGATAACATGGTGTCTGGTCAGGTGAGACGTTTGGGTGAATATGCGGTTGCAGCTCCTAAAGAATGTATTGTTGGTGATTGGAGAATATGGGGAGATAACTCCTATGGTTATGCAGCTCGTGTTGTGTTTTTAAATTCAAATAGTGGTTGGCGAGAGTATATTGTTGATTGCGATACAGCTATCGCAGTATTTGATTATCAACCAACCAAAGAAATTTTTAGCTGGGAGTTAAACAACGATACGCTTTTAAGTATGTATAATTTTGCACCAATTAATATTTGCGGAGGAACAGGATTTGCTGCTCCGGATAACAATGATATTATTGCTCGTTGCGAAGATTTATTCTTGGTTTTAGAGAACTTTAATTTCTATGGTGGCGATAGTTACGTGCGATATGATTAATGATTACGAATATATAGCGTATAAAAAAAGAGGTCGTTCGACCTCTTTTTTTATACGCTTGTATTTTGATTATTGAATCTCCGGATCGAAAGGCATACGTGCCTGGATTCCATGACTCTTTAATGATTGTTGTAGTTTTTGATAATAAACATACTCGCTGCCTAATTCGCGCTTTAGGAAGTAAGCTTTCGTTTGACCAGTTAAGTCGTTAAGAATCTGCTGAACCGGATCTACTTGTTTAGGATATCCTTTAACCCGGTAGTCTTCTAAACCTGCTTTTTCTGCTGCAATCTCGATAGCTGTTTTTAATCCACCATAAACGTCAATTAAACCTTCTTGCATGGCATTCTCGCCACTCCAAACTCTACCTTGACCAATGGCATCAACTTGCTCTTTAGTTAAGCCACGTCCATCGGCAACATAAGAAATAAACGTATCATAAATTTCATCAACACTACCCTGTATTACTGCTTTCTCAACTTCACTCATTTTGCGGGTCATCGATCCTAAATCAGAATGATTATTGGTAGTAACTCTATCAACAGAAATACCTAAATGCTCATCAAGGAAGTTTTCAATATTAAACATTAAACCAAACACCCCAATTGAACCGGTAATTGTGTTTTCGCTGGCAACAATTGTGTCGGCAAGGCAAGCAATGTAATAGCCGCCGGAAGCTGCAACGTCGCCCATTGAAACAATAACGGGTTTGGCTTCGCGAGCAAGTACCATTTCTCTTAAAATAATATCAGATGCTAAAGCGCTTCCACCGGGAGAATTTACTCTTAGAACAATAGCTTTAACGGTGCTGTCTTTTCGTGCCTGACGAATTGCTTTTGAAATGCCATCAGAACCAATTGTTTTTTCGTCGCCTTCGCCCATGTTTATTTCACCACTAGCATAAACAACAGCAATCTTCTCTTTTATTAAACCACCACGTTTACGATTGGTGTCCGGTGCATCAAAATACTTCGATAACTTCATGAAGTTCAATTTGTCATCTTCTTCCAAGTCGCAATTGGCTTTTAATTCTGAATAGATTTCATCTTTGTATTTTGATCCATCAATAAATTTATATTGCTCGGCTGTTTTTGCATTTGTAATGGACATGTTATCTGCATAAATATTAAGATCTGCAATTGAGATGCCTCTCGATTCAGATATTCCTTTAAGTATTTCGTTCCAAAGAGAATTTAAATAGGTGAGGGTTTGCTCTCTGTTAGCCTCACTCATTTGGTCATACATAAATGGCTCAACGGCACTTTTAAATTTGTTTCCAGTACCTCTTATTATTTGTGGCTCAACGCCCAATTTCTCTAAGGTGCCCTTGAAAAACATTAGCTCTGTGCGTAAACCTCTGTAGTCAACAACGCCTTGAGGATTCAAATAAACTTTGTCGGCAACTGTTGCCAAATAATAGGCTTTCTGCGAGTAAAAATCGGCATAGGCTAGAATAAATTTACCTGAAGATTTGAAATCGATAAGCGCATCGCGTATCTCTTTGGTTGTTGCCATACCAGCGGCTATGTCTGATAACTCAAGGTAAATACCTTTGATTTTATCATCATTCTTAGCTTTCTCCAAACTTACAATGATATCATATAAACCAAGTTTCTGCTCAACTTCCATGGTTTGAAAGTTTAGATTCTCTAATGGATTGTTTGTGCTTCTGTCAGAAATTTCTTTCGATAAGCTCATGTGAAGAACTGAGTTCGACTTGACAGTTACAGCAGGTTCGCTTGGAATAAGCGCTGTGAAAATTCCTATTAAGATAAAGAATCCGATAAATAGGGCTAACAGTGTTCCCAGAAAGCTGGAAAACAGAAATTTAAAAAAGTCTTTCATGTGTATGATTTATTGGTTTATTATTTCGCAAGTTATAAAATATATCTGATGCAATTTATGTAATAAGACTACCCAGACGCTGATACAATGTCAAATGTTACATTAAGCCTTTGTTTTTTATTCAAGAAGTTATTTTACCGCAATGATTATCTGCAATTGTTCTCAGTTCTCCTTTTATATAACGTTAACCCCAATGCATGAAGTTTTGTTCTTTTTTACTTTATTTTTTTAAACGATAGCTATTCAGAAAGCAGCGTTTCCTGACTGGTGTTTCAGTTAATAAATAATTGATTCTTTGTTTTTTATAAATCATTGCTTTAAATTGCAAATGCATTTAGCTCCGGATCAACTACTCGTACGAGCCAATTTTTGAGAGGGTAGAAGCGAGCAGCAAGACTTGATTTGTATCGTTGTAATATTTAGTAGTTAATTATAAAACCTTTAATTATGAGTGTTTATTATGATATCCATTGTCATGTTTTTAATAAAAATGTGATTTTACGAAAATTAGTGAATGTGGTGCAAACTGCGGTTGCCATTAGCGAAATGCTTGATGACCGAATTAGCAAAGAAGAGTTAGAGTATAAGATAAACTCAATAGCGCGTACGCTTGAAGAAGTAACCCAGGACTCAAGCGAAGGAGTGTTTAATTTGCTTGATAGTGCCTACAGTAAAAAGTTTGTTATTACCCCGCTTATGTTCGATTTAACCTATGCCGATGATAATGATGATACGGAGCGAAGGAATAACAGATATCGTAGAAGAATAAAGAATGTATTCAGAGTGATTTTACTTCTGGTGCCAGTCATCAAGTTTAAGGTGCGTAGGAAGTTTCATGATGATCGACTGAATGATGCTATCGACAACTTTAAGGAGAGTGTAAAAGAATTCAAGAAAAATTTTGAAGTAAAAACGGACGAGGATGTTGAGATTTTTGATGACGCCAATTATGTGCAGCAAATAGCTGAATTGGAATACATCGCTACGCATCATAAAAATGTAAGACCATTCTTTAGTATCGATCCACGCAGGGAATATAAAGGCAAACAGAATTTAGTCGCCCTTTTAAAGGAAAAGATACTGGATGACAATGCCAGGTTTGGTGGTGTGAAATTATATGCTCCGGCTGGCTTTTCACCAACCGATCCTGTTTTAATGGGAACCAGCACTCAAAAAGGTGTGTATGCTTTTTGTCAGGAAAACAAAATCCCAATAACAGTTCATAATTCAAATGCAGGTTTTGCATGTCTTTCATCTGTAATAAAAGTTAGAGGCCATGTGAATTTAAACCATTCGGTGATTAAGATGAATGGTAAATTAACTTTCGATAATAAATTTTTCAGCAAGCATGTTGGTGATGCCATTAAGGAACGCGCACGTAAATTGAATCATCCAAAGCTTTGGAAATTAGTGCTGGCTAAGCATCCCGACCTGCATATAAATTTTGCACATTTTGGTGGTAGTGGACAAATTATGGAATATGTGAATTATGATATTCCAATAACATCTATTGATGTTGATGAATTTGAGGACATGCTAAGTGCTGTTTTACCACAACTAAAACGCATCATACAATCAGCCTATGTGAAAAAGCGAAAGCGTATGGTTTTAAAAGAACTTAATACAACTGATCGTGCCAAAGTTTGGAATGCAATGTATCGGGCTGATATTATTGATAACTGGGCAAAGGCAATTTTTGATACAGTTAGAAATCCTCGCTATAAAAATGCGTTTACCGATCTGTCTTGTTTTTCTGATGGAGCGCTTATTCATGATCCTGCTGACCCTAATCATGAACTTACTTATTCCATTAAAGAAAACTTGTCTGTTTTTAGATCTTTATTTTACGATCGTTTAACTGAATATGAACAATCGAAGTTTTTGTACGGTACCGACTTCTTTTTAGCTCAGTTTTTTGGGCCAACAGTTGATCAATACCTATCAGATTTTAAAACAATTTTCGGTGATGAATTTGAACAAATAGCAAGTGCAAATCCTGAACATTTTCTAAATGTAAAACCCCTGCCAGTGCTTCTTTAAGTAAGGGCCTAATATTTTTATAAATGGAATACCTAGTAGAGAAATTATTAAAAACGGCATTCGGTGAGTTGGGAGTTAAAGAAATTGCCGGAAATCAGGACCATCCCAGAATTATTCAATATGCTAAGGATGTTGGCATAGATGGCATTAACGACGATGAAGTGCCATGGTGCAGTACGTTTGTAAATTGGGTAGCATGGAAGTCCGGTTTGTCCTTCTCAAAAAAAGTAAATGCGCGTTCATGGTTAAATGTTGGCACAAAAACGTTTAATCCCAAACCGGGTGATGTGGTTGTATTTTGGCGAGAAAGCAGAGAGTCCTGGAAAGGTCACGTGGGCTTCTTTCTGGGGTTTACAGCCGATGGCAAACAGGTGTATTGTCTTGGAGGTAATCAGCAAGATCGTGTAAAAATATCCACTTATAGTATCGATAAAGTGCTGTCGTATCAATGCCTTGCTAAGTATAAGGATATTCTAATTCCAGAACCACCATTGAAAAAGGGGAGTGATGGAGCAGCTGTTGTAAACTTGCAAGAAGCACTTAAGTCATTGGGGATAGCTGTTGGTATTGTTGATGGGCAGTTTGGGAAAAATACAGAGAATGCTGTTAAGGTGCTTCAGGGGCGGAAACCCGGTATGCTAGCCGATGGTATTTATGGCGCAAAAACAAGAGACCTGTTGGAGTCCTTATTTCAGGAATAGCAGGAATGCATAAAATGCAAAGGAGCTACTTAGGTAGCTCTTTTTTTATGCCTGATGGTTCGATTGGGCTTTCTCTTGGTAGGATAAATACTTGTTTTGTGATTATTTGATATTTTTTGCTTATTATTACAATAAATTGCTGTTTGATACTGTTTGTTGCTGTATATTGTAAAATAAATAAGTTAAGACTATGGAAAACAAAATTTCTTTAATTACTGTATTTGATATCTTTCAGGATAGGGAGCGATTCTTCGAATTGATAATGGATAAGAAAAATCGT
>JBFHES010000273.1:0-5862 GCA_041584015.1 Bacteroidales bacterium | reverse complement strand
GATGCAAGCATACCCAAAAGGTTTATAAAGCAGTAACAGCTGTTGCAATAATACAAAAAGACCGATGCGGCTGAACTGCCGCATCGGTCTTTTTGTACAGTACTGTATTGTTTAGCGTATAATACTAATTCGTGTTTGCTCACCTAGCAGACTTACATAATAGATTCCCGGAGCAAGGTTGCTAATGTCAATGGAGCTGTGGCTTGTATCCAACCTTTCGATATAAACACATTGGCCAGATGTATTAAAAATGGAGATGGTTGCATCCTCTTTGGGGGCGGTAAAAAGCTTAACATTTAATTGCTTGTTTGCCGGGTTCGGATACAAGGCAAAGCGGTTTTCACTATTTATATTTTGAATAGCTGTAAGGTAGTTTACATAAATGCTATCTACATCGGTGCAAATAATGCTGTTGCTTACAGTAATGTAATACCAACCAGTGCTGCTTACCGTAATAACCGAGTCTGTGGAACCTGTTGACCAGAGATAGTTCTCTGTGTTTATTGTAAAAGGAATTAGTTCGTAAGGAATTGATATACTTATTGAATCTGTGCTAAATCCAACTAAAGGAACAGGAGTTATATTTAGCTCCATAGTGTCGTTAATAGTTGCACAGGCATTTGAAACAGTTATGTAATAGTCTCCTGCCGTGGAAACCGTAATTGTAGAATCAACCGATCCGTTCGACCAAAGAAATGTTCCATTGTCTGCTTGTGCAGATAGTTGAATCGAAGAACCTTCGCAAATTGTTGTGTCTATTAGGTTGGTACTTGGATATCCATCAATTACAATACTTTGTACAGTCGAATCTACAAATATTCCATTATAAACATACAAGCTAACTTCGTAGGTCCCTGCTTGAGTGTAGACGTGAGTTGAGTTTATTGAGTCGGAATTGTTGTTTGCAGAAAAGGGATCTCCAAAATCCCACCGAACAGAATCGAGCCATGTTGACTGAAGCGCTTCGAATTGACAGAGAGAATCGACACAGTAATTAGCACTGCCTATAATTGCCTTTATATCTAAATCATGTAAAAAGGAAGGAAGTCCTTCGCGGCTGCTGTTGGTCCCAAGTGACACTCCAACTTCAGTAAAGTTGCAATTGATTCCATTCTCGTTTGGATTATTTACGACGCTTAAGTAAGGCTGGTTTTTACGAGCAATGTATAATTTATCATCCGGACCCGCTTGTATGGCTCCTCCAAAGTTTGTGCTTAAGGTTGCAACCCATGCCTGGCTGGCCATTATGGTACCTGGCACGTTTGAGCTAACATCCCATTGATAGATTTTGTTGCTAAAGCGCATGGAACCGTACAGTTTGGAACCGTCAGGAGAGAATTCAACACCATAGGCGTGTTGGTAGCTGCTAGGCATTGATAAGAGCAGACTGATAGTTCCTGTAGCATTATCGAATGTATAGAGCTCGTATTTGTCAAGTGCTTGATTAGCCGCAGCTATAAGCGATCCATCTGGAGACATTTTCATGTAGCCATAACCAATCTCGAATCCGCCTGTTACGAATATTCCTGTGGTTGAAATAACAGGTGTAGTATTTATGCCTGAATCTGTCACCAAAAAACATTGAAAATCCCCTGAATTAAACGGATGTGTTATTACCCATATGTCGGTTCCATTTGCATGGTAGGTTGCACATAATTTTTCGCAAGATGAGGTAACCAACTGAATGTTTTTTTGTCCTGGATCAATATCACCAAGC
This sequence comes from Bacteroidales bacterium, assembly GCA_041584015.1. Classification (GTDB taxonomy): domain Bacteria; phylum Bacteroidota; class Bacteroidia; order Bacteroidales; family M50B96; genus JBFHES01. The sequence continues at coordinate 4,145 of JBFHES010000273.1, read as the reverse complement.
CCAGCATTTTCATTCATGTTAACTCCAGTGTAATAATATCCATCGTGGCTAAGATCATTACCCGTTGTGAAAATATAGTAATATGTGCTATCCAGCGGTTTCGGAATAATGAGCGCAGATTGTGTGGAGGAAGAAAACCCTACTAAGGTTCCTCCGGGTGATGTTGGCAAACTGTTTGGCATGGGCGTATTGATATTGTTCCATACCGTTACTCCGTCGGTATAAAAAAGGAGATTACCCCAGCGGTCGCTAATACTCGCACAGCCTTCATCACTTGTTATGCCTGAGGTGAATTCTTGTGGAGTACCAGTGTTCCAGCTTAGTCCAGCCATCTGACCAAATGTCCAGTTAGAAGAGATATCTTGTGCGTTTGAATTGAGCGATGAAATAATAAGCAAAGTAATTAATAGTAGTGGTCTCATATGCTAATTGTTTTAACCGAAATGTTAGTGTTTAAGGCTGTAAAAGCTTAAGACGAATATACAATTAATCAGTTGCTTTTTTTATGGGGTATAAAAAAACCGATGCTGTTGATTTCAGCATCGGCCTTTCTCTATTTTGTTGGTAGGCTTATCGGATAACAATTACTTTTTCGTTCAATAAAACCTGACGATCATCAGATACAATATTTAATACATAAACACCAGGGGTCAGGTGTGTTACCGGAATACTGAGTCGATCAGTATCAATTTTCGCAGTTTGTTTGTAAACTGATGCACCGTTAAGGTTATGTAAAGAAATATCCAACGTTGAATTCAATCTTTCTTTTATATCAACTTTTATAGTTCGGCTTGTTGGGTTGTTTAGCAATTGGCAAACAGCGTAGCCTTCGTTTGTAGCGATGCTGTTCGTTTCTTCCTCGCTAATTGTAACGTCATCTACGTATAAAATAAACTGGAAAGGATCGCTGTAATAATGAAATCCAAAATAGTAAATATCTGAAGCTGTGGGTGTAAAGGTTGCTTCTGTTTCAACGTACGAGTCCTCTACAATTGCAGGATCATCCCAAATTGGGTTTGTTGCTAACATAGCTGTGGATGAATTGCTGGTAGCAACGTGAATCTTAAGTTTTTCGCTAGTGTTACCAATAAGAATCACCTTATACCAAAATTTAATTTTATAAGTTTTATTGGCTTCCATTTGGATGGATGGTGTATAAATCCAATCATTGTTTACTTCACTCGGATGGCAATACATATGAATGGCAGTGGAGTCTGTATGGGCATTTTCTGCAATAATGGTGTTTTTAATTATTGTCCAGCCTTGGTTGCCAAATGTTCCTGTGTTTAAGTCTTCAACGGTCCAGCCTTCGGGGAAGTTCTCGTTTATTGTTCCTTCAGCACCTTCGAATCCTGTGAAGTATGGGAAGGTTGTAATTTGTTGAGCTATTGTAAACTGAGCAATGAATAGCAAAGCAATTGTAAAAATGTTTTTCATGTTTTGATTGATTTTTGTTTCACGCAAAACTATGAAAATATTGAAGCGTGTTGGAGTAGGAAGGCTGGTTGTTAAACATATGCCTTAAGCTTTGGATAGCTATACATTAAAAGTCAAGTTACTGATGGAACTCTATGTATTGGTGTGTTTTTAAGCAACGAGGAATTGTTTAAGCAAAGAAAATAGATATCTTTATTTCAAAGTTCAAACGATCAGGGGAGATAATGAACATGACATATGGTGAAGATTTAAGGAAGTTTGTAGCACCTGAATTTGTTTTTGGTGTAGGCGCCCGCTTTCAGGCAGGTCAATATTTGCGTAACTATGGAATCAGAAAGGTACTATTAGTAACGGATAATGGTGTTATGGAGGCTGGTTGGGTAAAGCAAATTATTCAGACTTTGGAGCAAAGCAATATCGATTATACCGTTTTTAGCAACGTAACTCCAAATCCCCGCCATTATCAGGTAATGGAAGGAGCCGATGTGTACATGAAGCATAAGTGTAACGGTATTCTGGTTGTTGGTGGTGGAAGCCCCATTGATGCTGCAAAAGGAATAGGTATTGTGGTTAACAATGGTGGGAATATTCTCGATTATGAAGGAGTTGATGAAATTGAGCATCCTATTCCTCCATTAATTTGTATTCCTACTACAGCAGGTTCAAGCGCAGATGTCTCGCAATTTGCTATTATTAGCGACAGAGATCGTAAAGTAAAGATCGCAATTATAAGCAAAACTGTTGTACCAGATGTTTCTCTCATTGATCCGGAAACAACAATTACTCTGTCTAAAGAACTAACTGCAGCAACCGGGATGGATGCATTGACACATAGTATTGAAGCTTTGGTCTCGAATGCAAGTTCGCCTATAACCGATATGCACTGCCTGAATTCTATTAAATATATATTTGACGCCTTACCTAAAGCCATAAATGATTTACAAGATATTGAAGCGCGTATTGCCATGTCGATGGGAAGTCTTTTAGCTGGTTTGGCTTTTTCGAATGCCAGCCTGGGAGTCGTTCATGCAATGGCCCACGCCTTGGGTGGTTTATTTGATTTGCCTCATGGCGAATGTAATGCGATTCTTTTACCATATGTTTTGAAATATAATGAGACCTTGGCAGCAGAGAAATTATCGTTGATGAAAGGTTGCTTTGAGAATGAACAGGCACTGGATACCGATTGGCTTATAAATAAGGTGCAACAGCTTTCGGATTTGGTAGGTATTGAAAATTCTTTAGCGGGTACTCTTCCAAGCCATGAGGAACTAAATAAATTGGTGGCTAATACTTTAAATGATGCGTGTATTGTTACCAATCCTCGAGAAGCTAATTCCAGCGAAATAAAAGATCTTTATGAGTCAGTCTTCAGAAAATAAAAAGTGGAATCAGCTGCGATCCAAAATATTGGGATTGGGTGAGCATTCAATGCGTAAAAGCTATTACCCTGAGTTGCAATCGCGCATTGAAGAGCTTGAACGGTTTCGCAGTCTGATTGACCAAATGAATGATTTGGTATTGATTGGTAATTTGCCAAACGGTGAAATATTCTATGCCAATTACTCAGCTAGTCGAATACTTTTGAATCGAAGCTTTTTAGATGGAGAGGAGCATTTGCTTGATATTCTGGGGGCAGGTTTATTTAATAAAATGATAGCTGCGTATGAGCAGCGACAGAACAATAAATCGCTACAAGGTTTTTATTCTTTATCGTTAGATTATGAATTTAATGAAAACCACTTTGAAGTGAGTATTAACTTTAATGAGCTGGCAGGGCTATCTTATTTTACAGCCATTTTTAGAAATATTACAAAGCGGTTTAAAGTGGAGGAGGAGTTGCTTACGCACCGCAATCATCTGGAAGATTTGGTAAGTGAACGTACCGCTGAGCTAAAAAAAACCAATAAGGATTTAGCCCGGTTTAATGAATTGTTTATCGGAAGAGAGTTCCGGATTAAAGAACTTAAACTGTTGGTTGAAGAGTTGAATGCTAAAGTTAAACTTCTTGAGAATGATAAAAAGTAAAGGTCTTGGTGGTTTTAGTGTGTCACTAAAAGTTCTCGCTCCAATTCTTTTACTCGATCTCTCAATTCTTTTATTCTGAATTCGCGTCCTTCAAATAGTTTATTGTAGCGCTCCAAATCATTATTCCTGTCTTCAATTTCGGCAGTTCTTTCTTGTACTAATTCTTCCAGATGAACCTGGTACTTTTGAATTTCTTCTTCGGCATATTTTCTTTCAGTTATGTCTCTGATAATGGCCTGAATATGTAAACCGCTGGATAGCGTCATTTTGTTTAATGTTGTTTCAGTATAAAACACCTCACCATTTTTTTTCTTATGCACCCATTCGTAGGATTGTGGCGTTCCTGTTAGCGATGCGTTTATTTTTTGTATAAGTTGTTGGTTAGACGACTCACCGTTTGGTTGGTATTCCGGAGATAAATTAGCAAGGTTGTAGCCAATAATCAGTTCTTCTGAGCATCCAAAAAGCTCTAGTGTTTTCGGATTACAGGAAACCAGTTTAAAATCCTTCAGTAACAGAATTGCATCATTTGAAGTGGTATAAAGCTTTCTGAATTTTTCCTCGTTTTCCAGAATTGATTCCTGCGTTTTTTTTCTCTTGGTAATATCATGATTAATGGATAGTCCAGCTTTTTCTCCCATAAATTCAATAGGCGTTACGATGACTTCTGTCCAGAATTC
>JBFHES010000272.1:0-5948 GCA_041584015.1 Bacteroidales bacterium | reverse complement strand
GTTGATTGCAGCAGGAATGCATCATAGCGCCATATCTGAAATACATCTTCTCTGGAAGTTGGAAGGAAGAAATTTCTTTTAGGCAAATTTCAGGGATGGAATTTATTCGTGTGATATTTTTAGTCAATTCATCAACAGGACAGTGAAATAACGTATCGTTATTTTCATTGAATAGCCATGCTTCCGATTTAAACTGAGTATTTAGTGATTTATAGACTTCCGATGACTGCACTATGCTATATTGAAGACCTTCTGCTGCGATACACTCCTTCATAAACTGGTCGATTTTCCTATCGCTCTCATCAAACACAAATGTTAGGCTTATAGTCGGATCTATATGTTTTAATGAAGATAAGTGGGAATAACAATTGACACATTCTTTGGTGTTTATTTTTGTGAATAACTCATACTTAGGAGATGGAGATTTATGCTCGGAATTCTTGATGTTCACGCATCCCATATACAAAATGCTGCATGCAATAATTGTAAGTAGTAGTTGTATTGATTTCATGCGTTAATATTAGAAGTTAAGTAGTAATACAAAGATCTAAATATCAGCTTAAATATAAACTTTTTGTTTGTAAAAAAAATGCTAATCACGCAAGATAGATTGAAACAGGTGCCTATCGTATAGTTAATTACTTAACTATTGTAGTCGTCCAATCTGTTTATGAGTATACGGTGTACAAGTAAGAAATTTTAATTTACGATATAATTAACTAAGACTCTGATGAAAAGTGAATGCCCTGCCAAGGGGATGACAGAGCATTCGTGCATTGCTGTTATGTTGGTAACAAAAAAAAACTAATTGGTACAGTAACTTATCGTGAAATAACCATTGATGTTGTTTTTGTCATCATAGGTAGCATCTATTCTACCTTCTAACAATTGATTTTCTTCATCAATGCTCATTATTTCAATAGCACCATTAAGTGCTATAAATTCTTTATTACTATGATATAAGGTAACTCCCAGGCGATTTGAAAAACCACCTCTAAGTTTGTAAATTCCAACTTCATTTGGAATGGTAAAGCGAGCACCATGTTCACTAATTGCGTAGGTGCAAGGGTTTTCCAGAAGTGTGCTGTATAAGCCTATGTTTAATGTGTCTGGTGCTTCGGCCTTTACTCGCGCTACACCTTGCATGTAATTCCAGGCCTCGTTGCTTATTTTTCCGTTAACAGCTTGTTCCTTAAATTCAAAGGGGGCTGTGTCTTTAGAGCAGCTTGTTATAAGCAGCAAAGCAAGTAGAATAACTATTAGGTTTCCCTTCATTGGATAAATAACTTATTACAAAAATAAGACTGATCGGTCTAAAAATAAAATATAAAATTATTAAAAGCAGTGTTTTATAACATATTTACCTAACGTATGAGCTTTCAAGTTTGTTTTAGGATTGCTATAAATAAAAACTCCCAATGTTCATTCCTGAGAAATTCCATTGGGAGTTAATATATGTTGAATACTTAATTTATTACAATAGGAAGCTTAGTAGGATACCCGCCGCAACTGCTGATCCAATTACACCAGATACGTTTGGTGCCATTGCATGCATTAACAGGTGATTGGTAGGATCGGCTTTTAGTCCTTCATGCTGTACAACCCTTGCACTGTCTGGTACCGCAGATACTCCTGCTGCTCCAACAAGTGGGTTGATTTTATTATCATTCTTCAAGAATAAATTCATGAATTTAGCAAAGAGGATACCGCCGGCAGTAGCTATCATAAATGATAAAGCACCTAATCCGAATATTAATAAAGAGCTGGAAGTTAAAAATACATCAGCTTGTGTTGATGCTCCAACCGTAATACCAAGCAGAATTGTTACAATGTCAATTAAAGGATTTCTTGCTGTATCGGCCAAGCGTTTTGTAACACCAGATTCCTTTAGCAGGTTTCCGAAGAATAGCATACCAAGCAATGGCAACGAACTTGGAGATATAAATGCAGTTAATATTAATCCAATTAATGGGAACAATATTTTTTCAAGCTTAGATACCGAACGCGGAGGCTTCATACGAATCAGGCGCTCATCCTTGTTGGTAAGCAGCTTCATAATTGGAGGCTGAATTACCGGAACCAGTGCCATGTATGAATAAGCAGCAATCGCAATAGGCCCAATCAAGTTCTGAACTGTTGTACCATCAGGCAGTAGGTTAATACCATTGGCAAGCTTCGAGCTTAAGAAGATAGCTGTTGGACCATCGGCACCACCAATAATACCAATTGCACCAGCTTCCTGTGGAGCAAATCCCAGTACCAAAGCACCAAGGAATGTAAGAAAGATACCGATCTGTGCAGCTGCTCCAAGAAGCATTAAGCGCGGATTCGAAATAAGCGACGAAAAGTCGGTCATGGCACCGATACCAAGGAAAATAAGAGGAGGGTAGATTCCTTTTACCACTCCATAGTAGAGGTAGTTCATAACACTTCCTTCCTGATAAATACCTAACTGAAGGTTAAGACCCTCGGCCTGCATAAATGGTATGTTTCCTATGAGAATACCTGTGCCAATAGGTATTAACAACAGGGGTTCGTAATTGTACCTGATTGCCAGAAAGATGAAGAACAGACCAACAGCCAGCATGGCAAGGTGTCCTTTTGTTGCATTTGCAAATCCTGTGTACGCATAAAATTGCTTCAGGCCTTTCATGGCCTCAGAATCATTGTGATCGTAATGTGACAGCTCCGTTTGTACCGTCTCTTTGCTGCTATCATCAACAGCTTCAGGCGATGCAAATAGATTAGATACTATGGCAATTATTGCAATAATACCAACTACGGTGAAAAATCGCTTCATTGCTTTATTCTATATCAATTAGTAAATCTCCTTGAAGTACTGCATCAGCAGGAGCAACATGAATTTTTTTAACAATTCCATCTTTTTCTGTATGGATATCGTTTTCCATTTTCATGGCTTCCATGATGAGAACTTTTTGTCCTTTCTTCACCTCATCGCCAACGGCTACTTTAAGTTGAACAATGGTACCTGGCAATGGTGCAACTACTTTAAAACCACCTGTAGGAACGCTCTTCTTGATTTTGCTTCCTCCATTTGTTGGCATGGCCTTGCGTACAAGAGTTGGAGTTTTGGTAGTTTGCTTGTTGCTATGTACTTCTACTTTATATTGTGTTCCGTTTACTTCAACCTTAGCTATGTTGTCTTCGAATTTAATTATTTCGACACCATAGTTGTTTCCGCTTATCGTAAATTCAAATTTTTTCATTTGATGATGTTTTAATTTTTTCTGGGTACGTTTCTCATTCCGTATAACTTAGAGCTCCATGGTGAATAGGACTTAGAGATCTTACGAATGGTAATAACATTGCTTTCTTCGTCGTGGTTCTCGTTAAAATGTAAAAAGAGAGCCATCGATATTGCAGCGTTTACCTCACCAGGTACAGATAGGTCTTCCTGCTCAGCGCATTCTTTACCTTCCTTTCTAAGTTTGCTTCTAATTTTAATGTTGATAATTTTCGGAAGAAAACTAAATACATAATATAAAAGCACGAGCGCCGAAAATACGATTACATAGCCAACGATGGCTGTAGTAATTCCTGCTTCATTAATTCTACTGAAATCGAATATCAAATCGTTTAATACAAAGATCATAATCAACTTTATTTATAACGGAATATTTGAATGTTTCTTCGGCGGATTCACATCCTTCTTTGTAGAGAGGGTCTGCAAGGCGCGGCAAATACGGAATCTTGAGTTACGAGGCTCAATTACATCATCAATGTAACCATACTTAGCCGCTTGATATGGGTTGGCGAACTTGTCTTTGTATTCTTTCTCAACCTTATCAAAGTACTTTTGTCTCTCTTCTTCGTTTTCAATCTTAGCAAGATTTTTACCTTCTAATACTTCAATAGCACCTTTCGATCCCATTACAGCAATTTCGGCAGTTGGCCATGCGTAGTTAAGATCTCCACGTAATTGCTTTGAGCTCATAACGTCGTGTGCACCACCATAACTCTTACGTAGGGTAATGGTTATTTTTGGTACAGTAGCTTCGCAATAGGCAAACATTAATTTTGCACCATGTGTAATAATGCCGCCATATTCTTGCTTGCTTCCAGGTAAGAATCCAGGAACATCAACAAGAGTTACAATGGGTACATTAAAGCAATCGCAGAATCTTACGAAACGTGCAGCTTTTCTACTTGATTCGATATCTAATACGCCGGCAAGGTAATTTGGCTGGTTAGCAACTATACCAACAGGTTGACCATTAAATTTAGCAAAACCAACTACTATGTTACGTGCATAATGCCTGTGAAATTCCATGAATTCCTCGTTGTCAACGATTGTATGAATGATGTCTTTTACATCATACGGTTGATTTGGATTTTCAGGGATGATTTCGTTCAACTCATCATTTAAACGATCGATTGGGTCGTTACAAACGGATACTGGTGGATCTTCCAGATTGTTCTGTGGAAGGTATTCCATCATCTTACGAATAAGCAATAAACCTTCTTCTTCGTTTTCAGCAACAAAATGAGATACTCCTGATTTTGAAGCATGCACCATCGCACCACCTAAGTCTTCGGTTGTAATATCTTCGCCAGTTACTGTTTTAGTTACTTTTGGACCGGTAACAAACATGTAACTAGATTGGTCGCTCATGATTACCACATCGGTTAGAGCAGGGGAGTAAACGGCTCCACCAGCACATGGACCAAAAATGGCACTGATCTGTGGGATAACGCCGGATGCTAAAATATTCCTCTGGAAAATTTCTGCATAACCAGCAAGGCTATTTACACCTTCCTGAATTCTTGCGCCTCCACTATCGTTAATACCAATGACAGGTGCACCCACCTTCATTGCCTGATCCATTACCTTACAGATTTTGTTGGCAAAAGTCTCTGAAAGAGAACCACCAAATACTGTGAAATCTTGTGAGAATACATAAACCACTCGACCATCAATGGTTCCGTGTCCGGTTACAACTCCGTCTCCCAGAAACTCTTGCTTCTCAAGACCGAAGTCACGACATCTGTGCGTTACAAACATATCATACTCTTCGAAGCTTCCTTCGTCAAGTAAGATATCAATTCGCTCACGTGCAGTGTACTTACCTTTTTTATGTTGCGATTCAATTCTTTTTTCACCACCGCCAAGCTTTGCTTTTGCGCGGAAGTCAATTAGTTGCTTAATTCTATCGTTGTTATTCATCTTTTCGGCTTAGAATAAACTAATAGGTTTTTATAATTTGTTTATGAAAATGATGGATTTTTCTCCATCAATGATATCTATTCGATGCGTGTGTTTGAAAAGGATAATCGTATTGAAAACCTCTGTGAACATAAACATTTGAATTATTTACTACAAAATTCGGTTAATACACCAAACGTTGATTTTGGATGAAGGAATCCAATATTTAAACCTTCAGCACCTTTTCTTGGTTTTTGATCAATAAGGCGAACTCCTTTATCAGCAGCATCTTTTAAACCTTGCTCAACATCTTCCATTGCAAATGCAAGATGGTGGATGCCTTCTCCTTTTTTCTCAATAAATTTTCCAACGGATCCTTCTGGATCTGTTGACTCGAGTAATTCAATTTTGGTTTGTCCAACCATGAAAAAAGCAGTTTTAACTTTCTGATCAGCTACTTCTTCAACAGCATAACACTCTAATCCAAGTACACCTTCGTAATACTTAATAGACTCTTCAATGTTTTTTACTGCAATTCCAATGTGCTCGATGTGTGTAGGCTTCATAAATTATACTTTAAATATGTGCTGCAAAATTAATGGTAAAAAGACCATAATCACATATTTGGGTTTTAAATTTCATATATTAAAAAACAGTGTTTTGTAACACACCTAAAACATGTCATAAGTCAGAATTTACGGGGCTTTATAACCGATTGGTGTTCTATTTTTTCATATGGATAATTGTTCGCATATAAGCTTGTGATAAATAAGCGCATGTCTCG
>JBFHES010000271.1:0-6011 GCA_041584015.1 Bacteroidales bacterium | reverse complement strand
AGTAAGAAAGAAGAATCAAGAAGTTAGTATCAAGAATCAAGAGGAAAGTAGCAATTTAGAATCAAAGCTCGGGCCTTGGATTTCTTAGCGACTTTGCGGCTTTGCGAGAAATTCTTTCGAGGTTTAAAGTTCATAGCTGAGAGAAGAATAGAATAGACAACTATCAAAATATTAGCTGTTTTGCTTCGTAATTATCAACATAAAAAAAACGCCTAACTAGTTAAGCCAGGCGGTAAAAGAAATAGTGGTATCAATTTATTAGTAACTTCTTATAATCTTGTTGATGGTGTTAATCTCATGGGTAATTGACTTTGCAGAAATGGTTGCTCCGGATAAGGCTTGAATGTCTTGACCGTAATTATAATTCTCGCTGCTTTGTTTGCTAGAGAACTGTCGTAACCATCTTTTGCCACAAATCTCATAACCGTACTCGCAATCGTAGCGTAAAACCTGCACGTTTATAAGTTCTTGCGACTCGTTGTAGACCAGCATAAAATCGAAGTTCTCAAAACCATTGCTTGCATTGTTGGGGCTTTCGCAACCTCCCACATGGCATCCATTGGCCGTTCCAATGTATATCGTTCCTAGTTGTTGTTCACTGTTTTCAAGAGAGAAGAATGAACCATTCAGTTCATATACCTCCAAATCTTCAAGAAAGTTGCTGTTTAGCTGCATCGGCTGAAATTGCAGTTGATCGTTCTTCCAGATTTTCGAAACAGTTCGATTCGCCTTTTTCAGGTTCTTATCCGATAACCATGATTCCGAGTTGGCACAATGCAAGCTAATCAAACCAACAAGAAGCACCGTAAATGAAGCAAGGTATTTGTTTCTTAGAACCATATTGCAACTCCTAAGTTTACTTGTTGGCTATACTCATCGGAGTCTTCGTTTGTTTTAAACTGTATGTCGCCTTTTAGCATGGCGCCATGCGCTAGTTTAAGCCCCAATCCTGCGGTAATTTCAGTTTTATTAAGGGAAGGTAGCTTTGCGGTTTCGCTTGTTGTTTTGGCGTGTGTGTTGTAGTTCTCGTAGCGAACAAATGGAATAAGCTCCGTTTCCATATCAAAACTTGAGAGTACGTCGTATCCGGCTTCAACATAAAAACCGTTTAGTTCACTTCCAAGATCGCTGCCCGTAAGGCCATTGTATTGTTCGGTATTGCTGATGCTTACCAAGTAGTATTGTCCACGAAGGTTTAATCCTTTAAGGTTGTACCTTACATCGGCACCAAACATCGTTACGCCAACTACTGAACTGTCGGCGCTAGCTACTGCGCCTGCGTCTGTTTTGTCTAAACCATCATACATGCTCGATTGAGTTTTGCCTACATAACTTGATGCACCAACTTTTAAACCGGAAACTCCATAATAGTCTATACGACCTGTAAAACTCGGATAGCTAATAAAGGATTCAGCGCCTTTTTGACGTCCTTTCCTTAATCCATTCTTGCCGCTTAACAAACCAGCTCCATCGTAGCTTTTAAATCCGTTCATTACATAGGCTTGGTATTTAATAGATAGATCATCGAAACGACCTGTGATACCGGCCCCAATTTCACGCCAGGTGGTTGGCGAAATGTATTTGTCGAGGTTCGGACGTTCAACACCATTGAATGTTGGTGGCTCGTGGTATTCGTTAATGATGCCCATTGGCACTAGAAGCAAACCAGCCTTTAGGTTTAAGTAGTTATTTACTTTATGATTGATGTAAGCTTGTTCAATGTATACTTCACTTACATGTTCATATTCTATTTCTGATACAAATGAGGTATTCTTGTTAAAGCGATAACCGAATAGTAATACCATCCGGTGAACATCAAGTGTTCCGTTGTTTCTAACATCCTTTTCAAGTTCCTGGTTGTAGTCAATTTGTGCATAACCTTTAATGGTTAATTTCTGCGATCCTTCATTGTTCTCATCTCCGTTTAGCTGCGCCTGAACCCCAATGGAGAGGCTGATAAGAATTAGTAATGCTGTAAGTGATTTCATCTTTGTATAATTTTATTTGTATGTTTTCTTCGATAAATTCATACCGCAAAACTATTGCTTGAAGGAAGGTGTATCAATACCTAGTGCTAGGTATTTGTTGTTATTCAAAGAGTTGTAAAAATAAGCAGATGCTTTAAGTTGGTGTTCTTGTGTGATTTGAGAGTTGATGATTAAAATAGTTTCTACTTAAGGGATGTTTGGCGCAAAAAAAAGGCAGAGCCGAAGCCCTGCCTTACCAATCTATTAAAAAATTCTTATTGAATTAGAACTCTTTCTGTTTTAATGTTTTCTGCAGAAACTATATTTAAGAAATATAATCCTTTCTCAAGATCATTAACATTCATCGTGTTCACTGTACCTGAGTTAGCGATATTACGAACCTCTTGCCCTACAGCATTGATAAGAATAATGTTACTTACTTTATCATTAACACCGCTTATGTTTAATGTTGAAACAGCTGGGTTAGGATAAATTGAAATTTGCTCAGCAATTGGATTGTCGATTCCAGTTACAATTAATTCAGAAGCTGCCAATGTTGTTGTATAAATAAAATCGCCTGACGTATTGCCATTTCCATTACAAGCATTAACTGCTGCGTAGAAGGTTAACTCGCCTGTTCCGGCAGCTGGTGCGGTCCACTGAAAGCTCCATGCAATGGCATCATTGGTAGGAGACGTTCCCCCTCCGGTATGCGTAATTGCATCAGAACTACCGAATACCAATTGGTTTTCAGCTGGAACTGTTACTGCAAAAGCACCCTGCTTATCGTTATTGCCATCTTCACAGGTCATTTCAAAACCATATTTTTGTGCACCTGCATGTGCGCCATTTAAGGTGATGTTGTAGGTGGTTCCAGGAGTATATCCGTTAGCCGGAATGTCCGAAGTTATCCAGCCTGTTGCAGGAGTAACGGCATTGCCACTGTGACATTGGATACAGGTAGATCCGCCATCGCCAGGTGATCCTGATTTTTGTCCAGGTGTTCCGCTGTGATACATAACGCCAGCGGTAAGGGTAAAGAAGGCAAAAAGCCCTAAAAGCAAGTAATTAATTTTCTTCATAATCATAATATTTTAGTTCAATAAATTATAAACATCAATCGTTATCAAAGGTTCAACTTTGCTAAGCCCTTAAATGTTAATATTTAACTAAAATATGAAACTCTTTAATACTAGTCCAGTTTTTTTGATTCTTTATATCTGGCTACAAAAATAGTTATAACGATAAAGGCTAGTGTCGCATAGCTTCCAAACGAAAGGTTGAATGCATCACCTTTACCATAAGAGTGCATACCTCCTAAAAAGTAATTTACACCAAAATAGGTCATAAGAATGGTGCTGTAAGATAGGAACATGGCCACGTTGAATGTAAAGCGACTGCGTAACGATTCAATATGTTTAATATGTGCCACAAAGGCATAAACCAAAATAGCAGCCAAAGCCCAGGTTTCTTTCGGGTCCCAACTCCAATAAGTTCCCCACGATTCGTTTGCCCAGATTCCTCCAAGGAAACAACCGATCGTTAGCATATACAAGCCTATGGTTAAGAGAATTTGGTTCAAATACGTAAACTCATTAATAACAGCATTAAATCGGGTTTTAATGCTTGCCGATGTGTAGGCCATTAATGCCAGATTGATAAATCCAACCAATGCTGCAAACCCAAGTACAGCGTAACTTGCTGTAATAGTGGCCACGTGAATGGTTAGCCAATATGATTTAAGTACCGGAACGAGGTTAGTTAATTCCGGATTCATTAAATTTAAATGAGCGACAAATAACGGAGCTGCAGCAAAAATCGCGGTGATGAATAGAAGAATCTTATTGCGGTACGACATGATTAGCCCAACAAGCAGACCAGCTACTGATACATAGAGCATGGCCTCGTATCCGTTACTTAACGGAGCATGGCCGGTAATATACCATCTTATACCAATGAAAAATAATTGCAGTACAAAAAGCAGCCATAATAAATAGTGAAATAGTGTAAGCGTCACATTAATTATTTTACTGTCTGTGAATACGGTAAGTACTACCAGAAGTAGAATTACAAGGGCAATGCTAACATAAACCAAAGAAAGTCTGCTGAAAACGCCAGCACGTTCATATACTATTTCAAGATTGTTTTTGCTGTCAGCAGGTAAAAGGCTACCGGCAAATTTTTCCTGATATTTCTTGATGCCATCAATGAGCATTAATGCATCTTCTGTTGCTCCATTTCTAATGGAAGTGCTAAGGATACTAATTGCTGAGGACATGAATAATGAATCCATTTGTTCCATACCCATGAAATTATCGGCAGGAGTATACCAGGTGCGCTCGGGTGCTTTGGTGTCAGGGAATATTCGCAAGAATTCCCCGCTTTGCAGCATGAGGAAAATATTTACTCGTTCGTCAACGGCAATAACCTCATTGTCGAACTTGCTTCTGTCGTGCGGTGCCTTGCGATACGCATCACTCACCAGCTTACTTAATTTGTATGTGTAGTTCTCGTTATTTTCGAAAAATGTAATGATGGAAGCATACTTGCCATCTATGCCCAGCGTATCTTTAAGCTGATCGTTGTTTACTTTAATGATTGCTTTGGCGCCCCAAATTTCAGGATAAACAATCAGCTCCAATACAGCTCGTTCAGCTGGTATTTTGTCTAGTTTGTTTTTGCCGCTAAGTTTTCTGGATAGTTCGTAAAATAAGGTATTGGCAGGTTTCATTCTGCCTTTTTTATCGGCAATCCAAATGCTGCTAAATTCTTCTACAATTTGGTCATCAATTGATGTAGGCGCAGGCTCCGAAGTATCCTGTGCAGAGATTATGCCTGCTGTTGATAGGAGTAAGGCCAGTGTGATGGCTGTTTTGCGGGCATTGTAAAATTTGCTTAAGTTAAATCTAAACTGACTTCCATTCCAGAACAAGGCCAGTATCATTCCCAGCGATAAAAGGAAATATCCCAGATAAGTTACCTTTATTCCCCAGTCGTCCCAGGTTACCGAAAGGATGGTTCCCAGCTCGTCGTCGTCATAGCTGTTTTGGTAAAAACGCCAGCCATCCTGATTTAGAATATGATTCATGTAAATATGATAATCGCGAACATGATTACGATTATTATCCAATACCTGCACATGACTGTCGAACGATGATGGGCTGTTTGAGCCGGTGTAGCGGGTTACGTTAAAATCTTCGAGGTAAACATAAAAAGGTATTTTGTAGTAATCGCTTCCAAAGGACAGCTCTAATTCCGTGTCGCCATAAGGCAGGTGTCTTATTATTGAATTGTCGTGTGTGTATATTGGCAGATAAGTAGTGGTGGTTTCGTTCTGGTGTTCTACATCAACTTCTACAACGGCGAAACTGCTTTTCATCGATCCGTTTTCGGCAATGTAGTTAACTTCTCCAGATGTGTTAAAGTCTCGAACCACAAAGCGAAGTTTCTCGTGCTCGTATAAAATGCGCGGTACCAATGCGTGTGTGGCATTGCTTTCAAGTGTATCGCGCAAATTAGTAATCATGTTAAACTGCACCAAATCATCTTTGCTATTGATCAGCAATGAATCCTTGTAAGTAAAATAAATATCTGCATCGGCAGTGTTGCCGAAATGAAATTTTAAGCGATTAAAGGTGAGCGATGCACCTTCTTCAATCACAAACGATTGTCGAATATTGCCCATGGAGATCATTATATCAATCATCTTTTTGCCATTGGCTATCTCTTTAATCGAAGGAGTTACACCTTGCATGTATGCCTTGCTCTTGAACTTAAATTTGTCGTCGTTAAATCGAACGCGGCTGCTCAGGTTTTTTTCCGAGATATTCGAAATCCTAACCAATTCCTTGTGCGATGCAAACTCGCCACCTTTCGCAAATACAAGCTTAAAATAGGTGTCGCTTGATGCAACTACATTTGACGCTGCGCCTTCGCGTACGCGCATAATACCATCGCGGCCTATATAGCGGGTAAGTCCGGCGCCGATAATAATTACAATGAATGAGATGTGGAACAGAAAAACCGGAAGCTTCGGGCGTAAGT
>JBFHES010000270.1:0-6012 GCA_041584015.1 Bacteroidales bacterium | reverse complement strand
TGTTCGGTTGCCTAAATTTGAAGAAGCCGTTACTTTAAGTTTGTCACCTGAATTATAAATGAAGCTGGTGATATTATCTACTGATTTCAAATTAGACCTTGGCACCAAATCAATGTTATGAGCTAATGAGCAAGTACCAGCTAAATCCGAACCATTAAATATTTTAATTGTCTGACAGTCTTCATCAGTCTGCACACGAAGTAAATAAAGCCGTTCACTGCCCGGGAAGAATGAGAATGAATGCTCCCCTTTTTGTAAATCGTAATGCTCCTTTAAATGAACTCTTCCATTTACATCGCTCACAGTAAGTTGTAGCTTTTTACTTTCAGACAGATGCAGATTGACCTGACCTTTTTCAACTATAGGGTTTGGAAAACATGCTGAAACAGTAAATGACCTGTTTATGATTTCTTCTGCAATGCCCACATATTCTTCTAAAACCAAAACAGTATCAGGTGCAATGAGCGTTGTGTCGCCTCCCTGGGTTAGATTCTCAACATGAATGCTATTCATTACAACATGCTGCTCATTCTTATCAGCAGTAAACTTTAGGGTGGTTTGTTGGGCAAAGCTTAAGGTAAACAATCCAACTGTCAGCCATACGAGTAATATCGATCCTTTCATAGCACATTATATTAGTAGTTATTAGTGCCTTAAAGTTAGAAAATTATTCTGAAAGTCTGAACACGAGGCATTCTTTTCAAGGGCAAGAATATGCTCGCATTGCTGCCCTAACTGAGCGCTAATCTGGTTCAATTAGTATATACCATTCTTTTAAATCCTTTAAGCTCTCGCGTGCTGATAGTATTTTCGATGTTACAGTCTCCTGCCAGCCGTTTCTCTTACTTACAAAAGCTTGCCGTGCACATTGTTAAGCTAGATTATTGTACTTTTCTTCTATTTGTATGCCATTTAAAACCATAGATATTTTCAAAACATCAACTGGCACCTTACCATTCCAGAAGCTACAGCTGCTCGCATGTAACATTCCTTTCGATGATCTTCGAAATCGAAAACGACCATGCTCTTTATTTAGAATACCTCTTCCTTATTTGGATTGATTCTACATAGCCGATGTTGATTTTAACAAATATTTATAATAAAAGATAATTTTGTCTTAAATAGAAATCAATAAAAAAATAATATGAAAAAAGTGCTATTCTTTTTGACAATCATGACAATTGCTTTTTCCTCGTTCTCCCAAGATTGTTCTACCTTATCAGTCTCAGCTACTGTCACAGATGAGAACTGTTCAGGTGGAATTGATGGTACGATAAGTATTGAGACAATAGGCGGATACCCTCCATACAGCTATCAGTGGTCGTTCGGAAATACCAGCTCCGTTGTGAGTGGATTAGGCGCAGGTACTTATATGGTTACAGTATACGATAGCAACACATGTGTAGCAACACTTAGCGCAGTAGTTGGAACCAATAGTTTTGCTCCAGTTATTTCTAATTGTCCCACCGACACAGTAGTTCAATTCAACCCAGGCGAATGTAGTGCAACTGTATCTTGGTTAGAACCAATTGCCTATGAATATTGCAGTTTAGCTTCATTAACTTTAACGTCAGATTACGCATCAGGCTCAGTTTTTCCGATCGGCTCAACACTTGTAACATATACAACTACAGATGCATTTGGAGAATCATCAACTTGTAGTTTTAATGTTAGAGTTGTGGAGAATGAAATTCCGACTTTTACATTTAAGGACACAACTATTTACCTCGACTCGACAGGAGTGGATAGCATTTCATTAGCAGAAATCCTCATTTCGACTAATCAAAATTGTGGCATTGTTTCTCTTTCACTAAGCGATTCGGTATTTGATTGTAGCGATGTATTTAGTGATGTTCCTTGTCAGGAATATGCCATTGATTTTGCTGGATTGAATGACAATGTTACCATTCCAGGTTTAAATATAAATCCAGGCAACCTACCCCAATTAACTTTTTCAGCGTGGGTAAAGCGTACTGGAAATAATGCATCATATCATCAAATTGTGTCGAATAATAGCGGAGGAATTGATCGTGGACTATATGTACTCAATGGAGATTATGTAATTTTCGCCGGAAGATATATTTCAACATTCATTCCTTCACTATCAAACGAGTGGGAATTTATTTCTGTGTATTGGTCTTCATCTTCTGTTAAGCTTTATAGAAATGGAATATTGGAATTCAGCACTTCCGGAGAATCATTTGTCAGTGGATCACTATTTACAACTATTGGCAACTCCACATATGGTAATTCTCATTTCAATGGAATAATTGATGAAGCACGCTTCTGGAGTTATGAGAGAACTGCTGCTGAAATTACAGCATCCATGAATAGCTGTTTAGATGCAAATGAACCTGGACTCTATGCCTATTACAATTTTGACGAGGCCACGGGAACATCTACAATAACCGATAATTCGGTCAATAATTTTCATGGTCAACTTAACATGATGAGCATGAATGGAGGCAGGACAACTGATACGCCAGAGTTACTAACAAATGTCCATGTATTGGTTCCAGTAACCGGTACAGATAGCTATGGAAATATTTTTACAAGTGCAGCAAAGATTACAGTTCTCGATACCTTAGCCCCCACACCTCTTTGTAATGATATAGTCGTTCAGCTAGATGAGTTTGGCGATGCTGTAATTACAGTTGCCGATGTTAATAACGGTTCATTCGATGAATGTGGGATTGCCTCTATTTCGATTTCTGACAGCACAATAGACTGCAGTTATCTAATACCGGAAACCGTAAATATTTATGGGCGAGTTACTGTTGGATACGATGATACAACAACTATATACGACCTCCATGATGCTAGTTTGCTTAATTGGGACTTAGATCTTTATGCCCTTTGTACAGAATTACCCTCATGGAGCACCTATGGTTTGGAAGGCTGGACCTGGAATGATACTCTACCGGATACTACAACCATTACTTCCGTAGAAATTGAACTTTCGTTCTCATATATCGATTCAACCGGGACTAAAACCTATTCTCTTAACGGTATATCTAATGGTACATCAGCCGGTCCGGTTGATATAAGTAATCCATGTGCAGCAAGCAATATTTCATTTGTTCTGGATCATGCCGGCTATAATGCAGGTACAGCAAATACTTTCACTTGGGACCTGGATCCATACACATATCAAGTTATTAAAAACGAATATCCTAATACAGTAACAGATACCTTAATTGTGTTAACTGTAACAGATGCCTCCGGAAATGTTGCAAGCTGTAACGCAAAAATGAAGGTTCTGCCCTACTTAACCGATCCAGGCTATTATTTCGATATTTATTCTTGTGAAGTTACAATTTGTCCTCCAGGCACCTATTGCCCGGGCGGAACAACAGAAGCCTTGCTATGTGAGGCTGGCTATTATCAGGACATGGAAGGTCAAACAGAGTGCATCCCATGCGAAGCAGGATCATATTCATATGAGAAAGGGTCAATATCGTGTGATTTATGTCCGCTTGGTAGATATAGCTCAACCGAAGGATCAACCTTTTGCGAAGATTGTCCTCCGGGCACTTTTGGTGATGCACCCGGAGCCACAGAATGTACGAACTGCATAAGCGGCACTTATAATCCATATACTGGAAATTACACCTGTATTGATTGCCCGGCAGGCACAATAAGCACAGTGGACAGTGCTTCTGTTTGCGAAGCCTGTGTTCCTGAAATTACATGCGAGGATGACATTATTGTAAACAACGATGCCGGACAATGCAATGCCTATGTATCAATAAACACCCCAGCGGTTATTCAAAACTGCTCATTTGATATTTTTGGTAATGCCTTGCATTTTAACGGCATGAACACTTCTGTAAACAATCCATATGGAGCGGTTTATGATAACCAAAACTTTCTAACTGTAGAGGCCTGGTGCCGACCTGCAAACTACCCGATGATGGACCAATTTATTTGGGCAAAAGGACAAGCAACAAACGTTGAACACGGTCTTGGTTTCATTAACGGTTCATACGCTTGTCGAATTCAAACAGGAAATGGATCAATTACCGTTCAGGGAAATCCTGTTATAGATGGTGAATGGACACACATGGCCATGGTTTACGATGGATTTCAGCTGCATTTGTATGTAAATGGAATCTTACAAAATGCCAGTCCAATAACAGGAACAATTGCTGCAATAAATTCGTTAGAGACCGTTGGTTCCGGTGGAAACTCCGGGTACTTCGAAGGAGAAATTGATGAGTTACGAATTTGGTCCAGCGCCCGAACAGCAATAGAACTTAATGATAATATGAATGGAGAATTGGTCGGATATTATCCTGATCTTATCACCTATTACAAATTTAACCAGGGTGTAGCCTTTGGCGATAATTCATCTCCGGCGATAGATTACATTCTAGATGATGCTTATTATACATCTGCTACATTAATGAACTTCGGCCTTGTTGGCCTTACATCAAATTGGGTTGCAGGTGTAGCTACCAACTCAACACCAACTATCACCAATAGCTATAATGGTAGTGCCGATGCTTCGGGTATTTACCCTGTTGGAACCACAATGATAACTTGGACCGCAACTGATATTTTTGGTAATGACTCTTCATGTGTACAACAAGTAACTGTGAATGATTCAGAAGCGCCAAATGTGTTTACACAAAACCCAATTGTTTACCTTGATGAAAACGGACAAGCTTCCATTACCGCTGAGATGATAGACAATGGATCAACTGATAATTGTGGCATCGACACCATAACCATAAGTACCAGTGATTTTACCTGTGCAGACATTGGAAACATCACCATTGATCTAACCGTAACTGATTTTTCAACCAGTGGCGTAAATACCCTTGGCGGATTGATCGGTCATTGGGCTTTTGAAAGTAATCAGCCCACAACCGACTTAACGGGCAATTGGGGTACGCTACAAACCTTTGGCGGAGCAACAATTGCCAATGGTTATCTAGACGTTGATGGTGGTGCACAGTTTGCCCGTGTGCAAGGTTATACCGGCGCACCCATTAGCAATAAAACACTCATCTCTTGGCTTTCATTAGATAACCTAAGTGTTACCTCAGGTTCGGCCCTAACTATCGACAGAATTTCAATCGACTTATTTGATGCTATTGTTTACGCCGAGCAGCAAGCCGGAAGATGGATGGCCGGAAGTAATGGTTTTAGCAGAACTCAAATCCCAAATCCAGGTTATCAGGAAACCATACCAAATACTGATGTAATGGTTGCCATTACTTATGAAGATTTGGGATCGAACAATGTAAAGATTACACTCTATCACAATGGTGTAGAAATCGCAACATATAACGACAACCCGCTTGGAACATGGAGTGCAGGCGATGCCGAGATCTGGTTCGGGAAGCGTCATGGATCGAATACATCAGGGCCAGGAGCCTTGGATGCAAAAATTTATGAAGCACAGTTATACGATAGAGCACTGAGTGCTTCTGAGATTGCTGCTTTATACGGATTACCGAATTCAGCAACAGCTAGTGCCACGGTTACGGTATTAGATGATTTAGCTCCTGTTCTTTCCGGATGCCCTGCTGATATAACTGTTTCGTGCAACAATGTGCCTGTGGCTGCAAATGTTACCGCAACAGATAACTGTGATAACGCAGCAATAGTAACTTTATCAGAAAATAGAATCGACGGAATCAGCAATAATGAGTATATCCTTATCCGGGAATGGACAAGCACGGATGCCTCCGGAAATACTGCCAGTTGCACGCAGACCATTACAGTGGAAGATAATGAACAACCAACAATTATCTGTCCATCGGCTATTACAATTAATACAGATCCGGGCTTAAATACATCGAGCTCTCCAATTGGTTTTGCAACCGCCATGGATAATTGTTCCGAAACGCAAGCAATAGTCATTACCTCAACTCCGGCCAGTCCGTTTGCTTTAAGCCTATTTGGTGGTTCACAAACACATACTGTTACCTGGACGGCAATGGATGAAAGTGGAAATACGGCATCATGCCTTCAGGCTGTGACTGTTGTAGATACCGAGGCACC
>JBFHES010000269.1:0-6035 GCA_041584015.1 Bacteroidales bacterium | reverse complement strand
TCGGCGGATTTGAATGCCATTGATGTAACTGTTTCGCATAAATTAACTGATGAATTGCGGTCAATAATAGCTTCGCTGGAGGAGGGTTCCGAGGTATATGAGGACACGGCACTTAAATTAGAATTTGAAGACAGCAGCTGGCAGCCTTATGAAGTTACACTTGCCGAGGAAGTGCTGGTTGAGGCCGAGGAAGTAATTGATGAGCAAAATGATTTGCTTAAGTCGATAACTGGTGCAGCGGCTAGTGTTAATGAACTAGGAAATACAGCAGATGACTTGTTGGTAATTGCCGCTGATGGATTGCGCTTTTTTGCAGGACTATTTAAAATGGCGACGGGCAAAGAGGTTCTACAAGAATTACCTGAGGTAAGTATGGATAATCAAGAGCAAGAGTTAACAATAAAGTTTAAGCTTAAAAAGAACGATTAGTGTTTTTTGCTGAATTTGAAGTGAGCATAGCGTAGCAGTACTTTGTCAACGAACAAAACAAACAGCAGAAGCACGTTACAGCCAATAAGCCATGTGTAGTTTTCTTTAATAAAAGCTTTAATCATAATAATTACATCGCTGTTTTGATAGTAAAATATTGCCAGCGTAAGAATGCCCAATCCCACAAAAACCATCAAGTAATTAAGGAAATCTAAGAGGTATTGCTTTAACACCGATTCTCTATTAATTTGAGAGTTTACATTATCTGCAAAACTCTCACTCAACTTAAAATCCGGTTCAGAGCTCAATGCTTCGTTCAGAATAGCATTGTATGCTTCATCTGAGTATTGATTATTAGTATTCATATTGTTACTCCTTCCTGCTTAACCACAAAATTAAGCTTATTTTTTAAAATCTTTCTGGCTCTGTGTAGGTGTGTTTTAATGGTTCCTTCCGGCATGCCTGTAATCTCTTCTATCTCTTTGTACGAAAATTCTTCAAGGTGATAGAGTGTGATAATGATGCGGTAATGCTCAGGTAATTGCTCAATTTGCTTTTTTATGAATTTTTTTAAATCTGCCTTCTCGAGCAAAACGTTTGGACCTTCGCTTGCCGGAAGTTCATATTCATCAGTTGAAATTTCAACCTGCTCTGTTTTACTGTGCTTCTTTATATAAGTAACACTGGCATTATAGGCGATAGTTGCAATCCATGTAGATAGTTTTGATTCGCTACGATAATGTTTAAGATTTGCGTACACCTTAATGAAAATTTCCTGACAAAGATCCTCCACGTCTTCTCGTTGATGAATCATACGATATACCATGTGCGCAACTAGTTTCTGGTGTTTTTGTACCAGAAAGTTAAAAGCATTCATGTTGCCCGAAAGTATTTGACGTATTAATTCACGATCGTTCATCTATTGTTGTCTGACATCGGCGTGTGCGAAAATGTTTCACTCAGGATAAAGAAACTTGAATAAATGCGAATTTATCGTTTTTAAGCAGCCAAAGCCAACATTAAAAAAAAGTTGATAAAATTTATCTTAGGTGAAACATTTAGTCAATGATTGATGTCAAACCTTTCAAATAACCAAAAATTAGAAATATGTTAAATGAAGATATTTTAATACCCGCAGTAATCTTTTACGCTATTTATCAAACTGTTCGCATTATGTCTGAGCATTTCTTAAAAAGAAAAATAATTAAAAGTGGTCATTACGAAAAAGCAGAAATCCTCTCACAAGTTGAAAAAGAATCTGAAGAGGTGAATAAGTATCCATCTCTTAAATGGGGATTAGTGGCATTTATGGCTGGTTTAGGATTAATTGTAATTGAATTGTTGCGCACAACGGATAAGTTTATCATGACTGGTTATGATGCTATCCTGCCTTTTGGTATTGAGTTAGTGTTTATTTCCATGGGGTTTCTGGCTTATTTCTTTTATGTGAATTATCGAAGTAAATAGTTAACAAGAAAAATACCTGAGTGCTACAAGGCCACAAAAGCAACCTGAAATGTCAAGGTGAAGCTTTTGTGGCTTTGCCTTTTTGATGTTTTCAAATACATTGTTTATCAATACCCTTTTTATCTAAATCACTACATTTGTGCAACTTTATAGCGTTTTTACGCATCTGGAGGTAGGACGATGAAAAACAGGTTTGATTTTTTAGTTATTGGGTCGGGAATTGCAGGTTTAAGTTATGCGCTTAAGGTGGCCGATTATGGTAAAGTTTGCATCTTGAGCAAAACCAATCTGGATGAAACCAATACCCGCTATGCGCAAGGAGGCATTGCTGCTGTTACTTATGAGCCCGATACCTATGAAAAACACATAGACGATACCAATGACGCTGGCGATGGCATCTGTAACAAGGATATTGTGAAGATGGTGGTTAGCGAAGCACCGGAACGTATTGAAGAGTTAATTTCATGGGGAACTGAATTTGATAAGCAAGCAGATGGTAAATATGACCTGGGTCGCGAAGGTGGACATTCAGAATATCGGGTGCTGCATCACAAGGATAACACCGGGTTTGAGATTCAGCGAGCTCTCACACAGAAAGTAGCCAATCATCCAAATATTGAAGCATACGACCATTATTTCGCCGTCGACCTTATCACGCAGCATCATCTGGGTAAACGAATTAGAACACATCAAAAAGGCTTAAGCTGTTTTGGTATGTATGCCCTTAATAAGCGAACCAATCAAATAGATACTATTCTTGCCAAAACAACCTACATTGCCACTGGCGGTGCTGGCAATATTTATCACACAACAACCAATCCTCCAATAGCAACTGGCGATGGAATTGCTCTTGTATACAGAGCAAAGGGAATTCTGGAGAATTTGGAGTTCATCCAGTTTCATCCAACCTCTTTATACAATCCAACTGAGCGACCATCATTTTTAATTACCGAAGCTCTCCGGGGTTTTGGTGCAATTCTTCGCACCAAGGACGGATTGGAGTTTATGCATAAGTATGACAAACGGGCGTCGCTGGCACCACGCGATATTGTGGCAAGGGCCATTGACCATGAAATGAAATCGAGTGGTCATGAGTATGTTTACCTTGATGCTCGTCATCTTGACAAAGATGAATTTATAGCCCATTTCCCAAATATTTACCAGAAGTGTTTGGAACTTGATATTGACATACAGAAGGATATGATTCCTGTTGTGCCGGCCGCACATTATATCTGTGGTGGTATTAAGGTAGATGAGTTTGGACAGAGTTCCATTGGTAACCTGTATGCAGGTGGCGAAGTGGCTTCAACAGGTTTGCATGGTGCAAATCGCCTGGCTAGTAACTCACTGCTCGAAGCGCTTGTTTTTGCACATCGCTCAGCAAATCATGCCAAAACTTTAATTAACAAGATAGAGTTTCGCGAAGACATACCACGTTGGAACGACGATGGAACGTCTCATCCTGAAGAAATGGTGCTGATTACCCATAACATGAAGGAATTACAACTATTGATGAGCTATTACGTAGGCATTGTGCGATCTAACTTACGACTTAAGCGTGCGCTGGATCGATTGGAAATTATCAATAGAGAAACGGAGGCTTTGTATATTAAGTCTACGGTATCGCAGGAAATATGCGAATTACGTAATGCAATTAATGTTGCTTATTTGATTATTAAAATGGCCATGGCTCGCAAGGAAAGCCGTGGTTTACATTATACAATAGATTATAAAAAGAAAAATATAACATTTGATACCTAACGAGGTACAACTACAATCCAAATGACACAAAAATTAACCACACTTTTAATAGCCATTTTAATTAGCATTACGGCAATTGCCGCTGATGTTAATCTTCAGAGAGCAGCTAATGTTGCGAAGAAGTACTATTTTCAGCATTCTGGTATTGCAACTGAAATGTCGCTAAATAAATTGCAAATTGAATTGCACACTGTTTTTGCTGAAATGGGCGATACAGCATTCTGTATCTTTAATGTTTCCAATGCTCCGGGATTTATAATTGTTCCAATGGACGATCGTGTAAAACCGGTTTTGGCTTTTTCAACAAAAGGAAGTTTCGATAGAAATAATATGGCGCCGGGTTTGGCGGGAATGTTAAATGACTACCAGGAACAGCTGTTGCTAATCAAGCGTGGCCAAGCCAGTGTTGCTGTTGATTATTCCGATAAGTGGAACGATTTGGAAAGTCAGGCATTAAGGTCGGTAAATTCTATCCCACCTCAGCCACTTCTTTTAATGGATTGGTCGCAAGGTTGGCCTTACAATGAGTATTGCCCGGCTGATGCTGCTGGCTCCGGAGGGCGTGCCCTTGTTGGATGTGTTGCCTTATCGATGGCGCAAATTGTGAAATATTACGGTTATCCGTCACAGGGCTCAGGATCTAATTCTTATTATCATCCCGATTATGGAAATCAAAGCGTGAATTTTGGAACAGCCAATTATAAATTTAATAACATGCCATTAAATGCCAGCGCGAACAATAGCGATTTGGCTACTTTTCTGTATCACTGTGGTGTGGCCGTTGAAATGGATTATGGACCTGATGGATCGGGTGCCTATGTTGATGATGCCTGCGATGCCTTGATCAACAATTTTGGATACGACAATAATCTGGAATACGAGCGACGCAGTTGGTATTCAGACTCACAGTGGAAGCAATTATTGAAAGCCGAGATTGATGCACGTCGTCCGATGATTTATCGCGGCTACAGCGGTCAGTATGGCCATGCATGGAACTGCGACGGCTATAACGACGATCTGTTCCATATGAATTGGGGTTGGGGTGGAAGCTCCAATGGATTTTTTAATCTCGACCAGATGGTTGCCGGGTCATATGATTTTTCCGGTGGACACAGAGCGGGTATTCATATTAGCCCGGAAAGTAATTACCCGGTGTTTTGCACAACAACGTTTGTGCTGGATGGCATTGAAGGTTCGTTTCAGGACGGAAGTGGCCCGGCGGATTATTTGAACAATACAGACTGTGTGTATGAGATTATCCCAAGTTGTGGTCAAATTATCTCATTGTCATTCGATATGATTGATTTGGCCGCTGGAGATACCATCTATGTATATGATGCTATTTCATCTGATAAGCAATTGTTGGGAACAGTAGATGACAGCACCAGCTCAGTAACATTTACATCAACAAAAGGTAGCATGCTGTTGAATTTCTCATCAAATGTAAATGATGTTTCTAATGGATGGGTGGCAAGTTATCATGTGCGTAATTGTTTGGGCACAAAAACATATACCGAGGCAACGGGTTCGTTGGATGATGGAAGTGCTAGTTGCGATTATCAAAACTCAAGTTTATGTTACTGGGAGATTAAACCGACAGGTGCCGATAGCATTACACTCGATTTTACCTCATTCGATTTATATCCGGACATGGATAATTTGCGCATTTATATGAACGAGATGACAACAGCCAATCAGGTAGCGAAGTTTAATTCGAGTAATGTGCCATCCACAGTTACCATTCCTGCAGGTAAGGCTATTCTTAAATTCTTTACCAATTCAAGTGAGAATGCAGGCGGCTGGGCAGTTGATTATACAGCACATATTAATCCGCTGTTGAATGAGCAGATAACAGAGAATGAGTTTGTGGTATATCCAAACCCTGCAAGCGATGTTTTATATTGTAAGCATATTGCCTCTGCAGCCAGGATTCAACTATTAAACAATGTTGGAGCGGTACTGGCAGTTAGTCAAGTACAGGCAAATGAACAATTAAGTATGGATGTTTCGCAATTGGCCGCAGGTATTTATTTTGTCCGAATGCTTTCGGATGATGCAAGCATAACCAAAAGGTTTATAAAGCAGTAACAGCTGTTGCAATAATACAAAAAGACCGATGCGGCTGAACTGCCGCATCGGTCTTTTTGTACAGTAATGTATTGTTTAGCGTATAATACTAATTCGTGTTTGCTCACCTAGCAGACTTACATAATAGATTCCCGGAGCAAGGTTGCTAATGTCAATGGAGCTGTGGATCACTTTGAAAAATAGGTGGACAAATTTTGATTTACGATCTTTGTTGATCAAAATTTAGTTCAAAAATGGAAACAAAGACAGATCCTTATAAAACCTTACTCAGAGCATTTTTACCAGACGAG
>JBFHES010000268.1:0-6112 GCA_041584015.1 Bacteroidales bacterium | reverse complement strand
TACTTGTTTGCAATCCACGGGATCAACACAAATAAACTGATTTCTTAAAGCAGCAGCATCTTTGGGTTGAATGCCAAACAAATGACCATCCCAATAAATAGGCGTTTGCTGCTCGCAGGCCAAACCTTTAGCTGGCTTGTATTCATCCAACACTTCCGTTGTGAATACGCCATTTGTTTCTTTCAACAGAATAACCATGCTTCCCGCACCATAACCAGCTGTAAGGAATATTTTTCCATCAGGTATGCAGACTGCACTTGGTGAAACCACCGCATGATTCCAATCTGAATTTAGCCATAGTACCTCTCCCTGATTTTCTTTCTCAGCAGCCACACCAATAATTCCGCCAATGGCAGGATAAACGAACATTTGTCTGCCACCAAACTCAAACGGCAAAACTGAAGCATGAGACATCTTCCATCCGTCAGGATTTTCTGTTTCCCAGATTACCTCGCCTGTTTTGCAGTTAATCCCAACCAGCAATTTTGTTCCGCCAGTGGCCAGGATTAAAACATCATCAACTATCAATGGACATTGACCAGTATACCACAGCGGAACTTCACTTTCATAAAACTGAGCAACATTTATTCCCCAGAGGTAATCACCAGTTTTGCGATCGACACACATCACATGACACTTAGGTCCAATGGTGATTATATAATCCTCGGTAACTGCCGGAACCGTTCGTGAGATTCCATGATTTCGTTTTACATTCACTTTGTACCAACGTCGCCATAGTTCTTCACCCGAATCCAATTTAAAACAACGTAACATATCGGCACGTTCTGCCTCATCGTAATCGAGCACATATGCCAAACCTCGATAAATTGCAGCACCTGCATGTCCTTCGCCTAAATCAACCGACCACATCACTTCCGGTCCTGATTCAGGAAATTTATCAATCAACTTAATATCTGAGTGATAATAATTATCGAATTGTGCACCTCGAAAACCTGTCCATGATTCGGTGAGTTCCGATTCCTGATCTGAGAACAGCTCAAAAAATTCACCAATATTAACTGCTTCCAATGCAGCCATCACTTTTGATCGTTCATCAGCTCCGGGGATACTTTCGGTAAAATCGGCTGTTGGGTCGCTTGCCACCCACCAGAAAACCGAAAGTATTCCTGTGATAATTAAGAACGATAATATGACAATTCGTATTTTCAATTTTGTGACTATGTTGTTTTTATTCGTTTATTTTCGCCAGATGAAATATTGGTGTCTTTACTAAATATTACATCGTCTGGCGATTGCAGCTCTTGCTGGTTACCCAGGGCGCTGCTCTGGCTATTATATTTAACCCCTTCAGGGTTATCTAATTCTATAATCTATTGTCTAAAATCTAATATCTCAATACTAACTACTTTTCACTTATATCATACACAATCAAAGCCTCTCCATGCCGTAAGAAAAGTTTGCCATCATAAATGCTCGGGTGATTCCAGTAAGGTCCGGTTCCGTCGGTTACTTCAAACCAAGAGATGAGTTCAAACTTTTCAGGATTAGGATTGATCAAACCAATGTTGCCTGATTTTTCTTCATACAGATAGCAAAGTCCATCGGCATAGATGATCTCACCCTTGGTTCCCCACTTTTCTTCCCACATAATTTCACCGGTGTCCCATTTCATGCACACCCAATTTCCTTTGCGGTTATTTTGCCAATTACTTCCGTAGATGTAATCATCCAGCACAAGAACGCCATGATGGTGATTATCAAAAATGGTATCGGTCCATTTTTCAGTCACCTGTGTTCCATCTTCATTTAATTGAAGCATGGCTGAATGGTAATCATATCCGCAGGTGATAAAAATCTCATTATCCTTTACGGTTGGAGTATTTGTAAAAGGTGCAGTTTGTTTCTTCTTTTCTTCTTCGCGATGCATGTACAAGAATTTCCAAACCAGTTCTCCTGTTTTTGGTTCAACAGCAAATACGTGCATATCTGTTTGCGCTATTACATACAATTTATCATTGTAGGTATAAGTTCCCGGTGAGGCGTAAATTCTTTTTCCACCTACGTTTTCTGATTGCCACACCAATTCTCCACTTATTTTATTATAAGCTACAATGGAAGTTATTTCTCCGGCAGGGGTGCAATAAACCAGATCATCAATAATTAAAGGAGACTCTGAAACGCCAAAGCGACTCCATTCTGCTTTAAACGGTTTATCAACTTCCTGAATCCAGATTATCTCACCACTTTTAGCATTCATACAAACTAACTCACCAACGCCACTAACAAGATACAATCGACCATTTTCAATGGTGGGTGTTGATCTGCTTTGAGGGTAGCTGTTTGGCCAGGCACCTCCGTAGGTTTCGCGCCAAATAATATTTCCCTTTAGGTCGATAGCAGAGCAGATATCAAAAGAATCTTCACGACCAGTTACGTATATTAGATCCTCATAAAATACAGCTGAAGAATAGCCATTACCGATGCTATCTACCACTAAGATTTTCTCTGGTCCATTTTCCGGCCAGCTTTTTAACAAGCCGGTTTCAGTGTAAATACCATCCCTATTCGGTCCACGCCATTGCGTTTCCTGAGCGGTTGTTATTGAAACAAAAGACACAATTATCGTTAAAGCAACAATTAGTTTTTTCATATTTTGAACTTTACATCTTTCTACTTTGAACTTACTTTATAGGCTATAACTGCATCGCCATGGCGTACATACAACACACCATCTTTAATTACCAGATGCGCCCAATGCTGATTGGTTCCTGCTTCCACCTTACACTTGCTAATCAGTTCGAATCCCTGAGCACTTGGTTGCATTAAACCCAGCTCTCCTTTATCGCCATAGCAATACAGCATTTCATCAGCCATGATAACTGTTCCTTTTGAAATTCCGTCAATGGATTGTTTGAGCTCTCCGGTTTTTGCATCCAAACATTGCCAGTCGCGGTTCTTTTGGCCCGAAGCATAAATATTACCATGCACCCAAATGGCACCGCCCATTTGATTATCCTGCGATGCATTTGCCCAAACTTGCGTTACGCTTTTTCCATCATCAGCTAATTTTAGCATAATACCTCCAACGCCATATCCAGTAAAGCTGTAGATGTAGCCATCATTATAAATTGGCGTATTGGGTTGCACAGCGTATTTATTAACTTGTGGATGTTCCCAAATTAGTGCACCATTTTCTGGATTTACTGCAACAACTGTTGTTGAAAGATTTGTAACAATCATTTGCATTCCATTATGAGTAAAGAGAGCAGGTGAATTGTAGGCCTGAATATCGCCATTCAATTTCGATTCCCAGATGGTTTTACCTGTATTGATGTCTTTGGCTACCATTACAATTTCTTCACCGCCGGGAGTAAAAATCACCTTATTTCCAACAATTAGTGGAGCTTCTGAAATACCCCATTTAGGAACCTGTACTTTGTACTTTTCATTCAGATCATCCTGCCAAAGGATTTTACCAGTTTTAGCTTCGAGACAAACAGCCATTCCATAACTCGAATGCACATATAGTTTCCCGTTTAAATAAGTTGGGGTGGTGCGTGTTCCATCAAAGGAAGTTGTCCATTCCGTACCAAAAAAGGTTTTCCATAACTGCTTTCCATTTATATCAAGACCATACACATAGCCCTTTTCATCATGAGCCCCGGTTGTAAAAATCATATTATCAGCTACAATAACAGATGAATAACCATCGCCAAAACCGGTTGCTGTCCAAAGCACTTCCGGACCTGTTTCCGGCCAAACCTTTAACAAATTGGTCTCATTGTATTTTCCATCTCTGTTATCACCTCTCCATTGCGCCAATTCGTTTTGTTGAGCACAAACAGCAGAACCTAAAACAACAATAGCAAGCAAACTAAAAATGCACTTTTTCATAGAGTATCTCTTTGTGTTTAAAAAATTTAACCTTTAAAGATATCTATTCGATTTGAACCAAAGCAAGATTAAGAGATGCTATATATCATAAGAAAACTGAAGGTAAAAGCATAACGGAAAAAACTAAATTTTGCGAGACTTGAGACAACAGAAGCATAGCAGCTAACCGTAATTTACACAAACGCTTTTAAAAGCTGATTTTATGGATAATGCTTATATTTAAAGCCAACTACAGCAAAAGCAAAGACCAGAAATATGAAACGTAAGTCTTGCGAAACAAACATAAAGGCTACTGATTATTTCTGCTTTAATTACGGAGGAAAGGTGGTTATTTTACATATAGCTATCTGTTGTTTTGGTATTTATTTATATGGTCATACTAAAGCAAAAACCAGTTCTCCGAAAAAACAAAGAGGCTGTCCGTGTGGGCAACCTCTTATTAATATCTTTTTATTAAAAACGCTCTACCCAATATTGGTAAACACATTTTGAACGTCGTCGTCTTCTTCAATTTTATCAATCAGCTTTTCAATATCCACCATTTGCTCATCGGTAAATTCCTGTTCCGATGTAGGAAAGCGTTGCAAATCTGCTTTCTTGATCTCGATACCTTGATCTTCAAAAGCTTTTGACAGTGTTCCGAAACTGGTATAATCGGCACTGGCCACAACCAAACCATCCTCATCTGCAGCAATCTCGTCAAGGCCAGCGTCAATTAATTCCAATTCTAACATTTCCAGGTCCATCTCATCCGTTTTATCAAACTCGAAAATAGCTTTACGGGTAAACATAAACTCTAAAGATCCGGTTGGCACCAAGGCTCCACCTACTTTGTTAAAATACGATTTAATATTCGCAACTGTTCTTGTTGAATTATCGGTTGCACACTCAATAAAAATAAGTACACCATGCGGGCCTTTCCCTTCGTAATTCACTTCGGAGAAATCCTTGGCATCCTTACCTGAAGCGCGCTTAATAGCCGAAGTAATATTGTCTTTCGGCATGTTTTGAGATTTGGCATTCTGAATAGCCGTTCGCAAACTGGCATTCATATCCGGATCTGGACCACCTTCCTTTGCCGCCATTGTAATAGCTTTTGCCAAACGGGGAAATACCCGTGACATCATTCCCCAACGCTTCATTTTTGCAGCCTTGCGATATTCAAATGCTCTTCCCATTGTTTAAATATTTAATGTGCGACAAAATTAAAAATTTAAGCATATTGAGAATCAAAACAAGCCATCAAAATATCAAACTCATTTTTAAAGCATATTTTCCTCCATGAAATAAGTTTATATTTAGCCATACAAATAGTATCAAAAGCTATTGAACTATGAAAAAACCAATTCTATTTTTTTTGCTACTCGCGAGCACTACACTGCTTTATGCACAATCGTTGGTAATCAGATCAGGTCTGCATCAGGAAGTTTATCAAATACCAATTAATCATGATATGATTTCGCATACCAAAACAATTACGGCAGCGCCAATTGATATTCTATATTCGATGGCCCTAAATGATAAGATCGATTTTATGAGCGGGATAAAGTTTGTGCCATACGAAAACAGGGTTAAGATTCTCCCTCCAGATGCCGTTAAAAGTAGTGGTTCGGTTAATTGGTTATATTCCACTTTAGGAATACCTGTTACAATAAACACCAAGCTTTTAAACAATAACGACCGATTTAATTTCTACATAGCAACCGGGGTAGTTCCATCGTACACCATTCGCGAAACCTCTGTCACCTTTACAAGCGGAAGTAACGGATTCTATGATCTAAGCGAGAAACAACGCTTTAATGATAATAAATTTAACCTACTTTTAAACACTGGTATTGGCACAAGAATAAACTTTAAATATTTTGAAATAGGACTTATTGCAGAGTATTACACTGGACTAATAAAAACGTATACATCAGAAATTAATGTTATTGGACTTTTGCCAGAAAGCAAATCATACTATTATCAAATTACATCAAAAGGTGATTATTGGGGACTAAATCTGGAAATTATTTACCCGATAAACAAAATACTTAACAAACTTTAAACAAGAACACAACTTCGTAAAGTGATTGATAATACTGGATATTTTACTACCTTACACCTCATCTGAAGCTTTATAAGAAAAAGTTGATAATTCAACTTGAATTTCATTTTTTTAATTACCATTGCTATTATTATGTATCGCAATAAATAGCGGCATAACTACATGTAAACAAGCGTTGTATTTAAAACTATAAAAGAAACTTATTAAGCT
>JBFHES010000267.1:0-6162 GCA_041584015.1 Bacteroidales bacterium | reverse complement strand
TTGGATTTATCTTAATATCTCTAATGTAGCCTTTGTAACTATTACTTGCCATTACATATCGGCCACCTGCATAAACTGAAATCATGTCGTTAATTTGGTATGATACACCCGCTTGTAATCCCCAGAAAATTGATTGTCCTTCAAAAAAGATATCTGCACTGTACTTATCTGTTGGTATCTCGTTAGCTAGTAGCATTGGAACAAGATTTGAAACCCCGGTTTCGAATGAAGGAAGCCCTGTGTTGTAGGTTCCGCTTCCACCTCCTCCTATAGGATTAAAGCCAAGAGAGAAGGCAAACTTACCGGTTTTATAAGCTGCGTAAATTCCCGGGAATAAGGGAGCCGAAATGTCGCCTATGTACTCGTTGGTGTTAAGAAACGGGTAAGCATTGCTAATGATTTGTTCCTGAAAAATAGTTTGGTTATTCACTGAGAAATAGAAACCATCTTCAAGCAGCGTAAGACCAGCTGGATTGTAAAAAACAGCGTCAATTCCCAATGATGCATCTCTTATCATCATTCTGATGTACGATGCACTTTGATTTGTATTGGTAACAATTCCACCGGCAAATAGGCTGAGTGTAAATGTTACGGCAATAAAGAGTGTAAATGTTTTTTTCATACTTTAAAATTTATGTTTAGGATATAGATTAGGTTCGTCTTCGTTATGAAAGATTCTGGCACCAGAAATCGTTTTGAAAGGATGCAAAATGAAAAAGCTACTGTGCCTCATTGTCTATTTAGGGTTGCTTTGTGCTTTAAATATAGATATTTAAATGAAGCATGCAAAAATATAGATATGTGGAATGCTGCAATTGTAGATAGGCAGGCGGCTTTGAGGCGAATAAAATATGAACGGGGGGTGAAAAAGAAGTTCCACGGTTTTAAGGCGTGGAACTTTATAAAGGCTTATTTAATTTTTACTACAGGCTGGTTTTCGGGTCTGCTGTTAAGCGATCCAAATGAAGTGATGGCTAAGCCCAGATCCATTGAGATTTTTTCGAATTGACTTGTATGAGACTCGTCAACGGCTACAAGCAGACCTCCGCTGGTTTGAGGGTCGCACAATATTGCACGCTGATGTTTTGTGATTTCTCCAACTTTATCACCATAACTTTTCCAATTACGAAAAGTTCCTCCCGGCAAGCTTTTCTTTTCAATATAGCTGTCCAATCCTGGAATTATAGGAACTTTGTCGAATTCAATTTGGGCTTGTAAGCCAGAACCTTCTGCTAGTTCAATTAAATGACCCAGCAGCCCAAATCCGGTTACATCTGTCATAGCCGATACATATTCAAGTTCAGAGAATACTAGCCCCGGTTTGTTAAGGGTGGTCATTAATGCTAGCGCAAGTTCTTTGTGCTCATTGCTCACAATTCCATTCTTTTCTGAGGTAGTTATTATACCGATACCAATTGGTTTTGTTAGGTATAAACGACTGCCACTTCTGGCCTTATTGTTTTGTTTAATCTTTCTTGTGTCGGCATAGCCGGTTACTGCTAATCCAAAAATCGGATCCGATATATCTATGCTATGTCCACCAGCTAATGCAATCCCTGCCTCGGCACAAACCTGACGTGCTCCTTCGATTACTTTACGCGCTTCTTCTTTTGGTAGTTTATCCAGTGGCCAGCCTAATATTGAAATGGCCATTATTGGTTTGCCTCCCATGGCATAAATATCGCTAATGGCATTTACCGAAGCAATTCTTCCAAAGTCAAAAGGATCATCAACAATTGGCGTAAAAAAATCAGTGGTGCTAATGATTGCCTGGTTGTTACCAATGTCGTAAACGGCAGCATCGTCCTTGCTTTCGTTGCCAACTAATAGCTTGGCATCTTTTGTAAATGCAATATTGCTTTGCAGAATTTCTTCCAGGTCTTTCGGTGATATTTTGCATCCGCATCCTGCACCAGGGCTGAATTGTGTTAATTTGTATGTGGTCATTTTGCTTAAGGTTGTTTATAAATACTAAGAGCACATTTACATTTTATATTCACGTGAAATTTGCGCTATTCGTACTTTGAAAGAGCGATACCAGTGTGTGCGATGTTTGTACCTTATTGCCTGATGATCCTCGTCAAGCTTCCATCGTTTGATAGACGCTTCTGATTCCCAATAGGAAATGGTTATTTCGTTACCATCAGCATCAGCTACCGACTCAAGGCCAATAAATCCTTCATGCCCATTTAGTTTGTTGCGCAGTAAACTTACGGCATCATCATAGCCTTCAAGCTGTTTAGTGAGCCTGGCTGTGAAAATTACCGCAAACTTTCCGTTGGTATTTGCATCCAGAATTATCATGTAAATGTTTGATGCAAAGATGATGAAAATATTTACTTAGTTATGAGAAAGGAATCCTTATCAGTATTATTTAGAAAACTTTAACAGAGTGTATGTCTACATAGTAGATTATGCAGCTCGTTCTGCAAATTCTTTAAATTGTTCAAGGTATTGCATCGATTGCTTTTTAAAGGCAAGCGGCATAAAGAAAGCAATCACTTTCATAAATCCAGAGAATTTAAATTCGTGTTCGCAAATATATTTTGTTTGAGATTCATCAATTGCTTCAAAATAATTGCGGACAATGTTGTAAACGCCTTTCGTCTCGTAGGTGCCTGTAAACTCCTTGGGGAAGTTCCTAACCATAATTGTTTCCACCATCTCAATGGTTCTTTTGCCCATTTGGTATCTTAGTTCTGCCTTAGCGCCGGGCTGTCCTGGAGTTCCTTCAATGGTTTTGAAACTAATTAAACCAGGTTGCCATTCCTTCATATTATCGGCATTGTCAAATAACTCAATTACCTTCTCTAATGGCTGTTTGATAACTATTTCGCTTGTGTATCTCATGTTGCATACTTCTACAAGATACTTAACTCAAAATAGGGTCTAAGGTTCAATTGGGAATTCATCTTCTAGCAATGAGAAAATTACGCTATCGTAGTATTGATTATTAAACAGGTAATTTTCTTTGAAATGTGCTTCCTGCTTAAAATTGAATTTTTCAAGTAGATGTCTGGAGGCATCGTTTCTTTTGTCGATGTTTGCCTCAATGCTGTGGAGGTGAAGCTTGTTAAACAGAAATGGTATGATGGTTTTAAATGCAGCTTGCATATAGCCATTGCCCCAATGTTCTGGAATAAGCGCAATACCAATTTCACCACGACAGTGTTCTTTAATTATACGCCAAAGTGAAAAGTAGCCCAACATTTTTCCGGATGCCTTGCTGGCAATTACCCAGTTAATACCCGATTGATTATAAAAGGACTTACGATTCTTTTCAATCATTTGATTGGCCTCGATCATATCAGCACACAGATAGGTGTCCATGTATTTCATGGCCTCAGGATTAGATCGAATGGCAAACAGGTTGGCAGCATCACTGGCTTCAAATTCACGAAAAATAAGTTTCTTGCTTTCTAATATTGGAAATTCTTTAAATACTTCATTATTGATTTGTGTATGCATAAGGCGCTCTTCTAATCTTTAAACTTTCGCAAAAATAGTTTAAGCATTTGGCATTATTTGTTTCGAAACTTAAGTTTTTAATAATGCTTATTGATTCACTTTAAATTAAGAACTAAGTATTGCAGTTTCTACCAGTATTAATAATATTTCGATTATAGATCCTTTAACAAATCAAATTATTCCGAACGCAAGCAGCTCTAGCTAAGATCTTCCAGTTTATTGCTTAGGAACAGGTCGGATGAGTCAATTTCTATTTCAATCCAAACCGGGTTGTGATCGGAGAGTTGATTCCGCTTCCAATACCGATTGTAATAGGATTTAAACTTAGTGTCGCTTGTTAGGTTCGATGGATTGTCTTTATGCTCCTTCATTATCTCATGATAGTCGGTTCTGGTAGCCTCGTTAAAAACATAATCAAAGGTTTGAAACACCCCACCTTTTTCGGTGTCCTCTTCTTTTGAAACAAAGAAAGAATCATGCACTCGTAGAAATATCCGATCGTAAATTTCGCTCTTACTTACATTGGTAACCTTACCTTCAAGTTCTTCTGATTCTTTAAAGCCTAAATTTCCGAATAAGGAAATGGTAGAAATATTTTTCTTGTAGATATTCGTATCGCCTAGCATTATTAAGTTCTTGCTCCAGAAATGGTTTTCTTTATCTTTTTCTTTTATGGCGTTCAATAATAATCTTACTTCCTCTT
Source organism: Bacteroidales bacterium (assembly GCA_041584015.1). Classification (GTDB taxonomy): domain Bacteria; phylum Bacteroidota; class Bacteroidia; order Bacteroidales; family M50B96; genus JBFHES01. Next base: position 1,991 of record JBFHES010000267.1, on the reverse strand, counting down.
TTCGTAAGGCTTCGTCGTCTGGTTTATTGCCCGGGTGCAGGTGCACATTTATTATAGCAAAGGATTTCCATCCGGCTGTAAAACCAGTAATGGCTGGTGTACGTTTTAATTGGCTAATCGAACTATCTTTTACAAGATCATCCCAAAGCACAATTTCACCTGATAACCCTGATGGCACTACTTTCTTTTTATTATAGATATATCCGAAGCGTTCACTATTTCCTGCACGTCCCTCGGTTATGTCGGTGATGATGTAGCCCCAATCAGGTCCGAGCAGGCGCATGATTTTGTTGAGACCGTTCAAACTGGACTTTATTTCCTGAATAGCGATGAGATCGAATTTGCTGATAATTTCTGCCATGTAAAAGAATGACTCCGGAAGGCGTTCCTTTAAATGACCTAACTCTTTAATATTCCAGGTTGCTAATAAAAGGCTTTGCTCTGCCTTCTTTACCGGGATGTTGTTCTTTAGCCCGGTCCGCAGGTAGAGTAGGTTTTTAAGGATTCGTCTTCTATCCGTGTCTTCTAGTTTTGGAAATATTAATTCATAATCAATTTCGTTTTGCTCCTTATCCGGGCGCAGATCGTTATAAAGTGGCATGGCATATAAAATTAGATGAGCTATAAAGTTACGGAGAAAAATAATGTGACATGAAATTATTTGGGCTTGTTTTAGACATATCTTAGCAAAAGAATATAGATACAGGGAGCAGGCTTTTGTTTAAAGTGACGGATCAATTGATGTAAAAAAAGAAAGGCCCTGCAAATGCAGAGCCTTTCGATTATGTGTTAAATATCTCTATTTAATAATATTCATTTGTTTAGTTGCACTAAACTCTGATGTTTCCATTTTATAGAAATAAGCACCAGTTGCATACTTATCAGCGTTAAAAGTAATTTGATGTTTACCAGCTGGTTTGTTTTCAGAAACCAATACTTCCATCATTTCACCTAATACGTTGTAAACTGTAATTGTAACGTCTGCTTCAAATGCTAAGCTAAAGTTAATCACAGACTCAGTTCTTACAGGGTTAGGCATTGCAACACCAAGTGTGTTTTCATTCACATTAAGCGTTGTAAGTTTACCTGCCATTGCCATCTCTTCGGCCGTGAAGGTTCCATCACCCATTTCCCAGAAATTGATATCTAAGATTTCTTCCTTACCAGTTTCGTTATTCCAAACTTTAATAATAAAGGCTTCGCTTTCGTTCATACCATCAACTTTGTTCGATAGTTTGTCGTTAGCCCAAACCGGAACAACAATCAGGTCGTTGTTATAAACAGCACTACCAACTAACATTCCGCTAGTAGTAAAAACGCCTATCTCGTCACCTGCTTGTGGAGTTTTATCCCAAGCTGACATTGGAATAGCAACAGACATATTCGATCCCGTATTTCTAAAGTTAGTGTAGTTGGCAGATTCTTGACGAACAAGACCTGACTTGGCTACATTAACTGCATTATCCGGATAGTACAATACATCACTTGAGTTCATTTTTACAAGGTATCCTTCTCCTGGATTCATGTTTCCAATTGAGTTAAAACCAAATAGTGGCCAGTATACCCAACCTTTATAGTTCTTCATCATATTCATGTTAGAAGCAATGCTTGCAACCATTGCCGGTGCGTTAGCCGCATCCTGGCGTAAATATGCAATCAAACTCCAATTGATAGGTAATGTTACCGGAGTAATTGTAGGGTCAACCTTATCACCTTCAACTGTTAATGAAACTGGATTAGCCATATTGAATCTGTAAGCTTCTTCAGTAATCCATGTTCCAATTTGATTAACACCAAATACAGGCCAGAAACTTGCACCAGTTTCGCTTTTTGCAATAAGAATATCTGCAACAATAGGAGCAACAATGTTCTCGAATAACATGTCATCCGGAATCACGTTCAGTGAAACAAGACTCCAGTTTTGAGGAATATTAATTGCTAATACTGCCCATGTGTCTGATTGTAATTTTGTGATTCCTGATGCACCATTA
>JBFHES010000266.1:0-6193 GCA_041584015.1 Bacteroidales bacterium | reverse complement strand
GTCGCAACCGGATATTAGAGGAGATATTAAAACACCTGGTTATGCGCGTGGACTTACCACCACAGCAGATACAAACTATTTGCTCATAGCTTGCGGAGAAATGGGCTTAAGTATTTATAACATTTCCGACTTCCAGAATGGCTTTGGTGGATACCCGCAAACGGCTTGGTTCGATACACCAGGATACGCCGAAGCAATTGAAGTTTCGGAAAGCGAGTCGATAGCTTACCTGGCATGTGGTACTTCTGGTTTACAAGTTGTAGATTTTTCTGATAGTACCAATGTACATATTGTAGGATCGTACGATGGTGCTGGTTACGCTAAGGAATTATTACTCGAAGGTGATAAAATTTATATGACGGCAGAAAAAGGCGGACTACAAGTAATTGACATTAGCGATCCTGCTAATCCAAGCCTTATTGGTTCTGTTAGCACCGAGTATGCGCTTGGCGTTGCTGCAAACGACACTCATTTATTTGTAACAGATGAAGATGAGGGTTTGATTGTTATTTCAAAACCAAACGAATAGATCTATACAAAGAACCCTGGTAATTTTAGGCATCTAAATAATGAGCGATCAATCTCAATCAAAAAAGCGTTTTAATTATATCGACCAGTTTCGTGGATTCATTGGTATTTTAATGCTGGTTGGGCATTGCTCGTATTATTTCAATGATGTTTGGTTACAGCTCGATCCGCTCGATCCATTCTTTTCGTCATGGGGACAATTTGCCTTGCGCTATGCAGGTTATTTATGTGCACCAGGCTTTTTAATGATGGCCGGTGCCATGGTGTGGTGGTCGTTTAAGCGACGAATTGAAAAAGGTGCCACGCCCGGCGAGGCGCGCTGGCAATTAATCCAGAGAGGAATCTTTCTGGTGCTATTGCAAATTACCTGGGTGAATTCATCATGGGGCGGCTTCAAAACTTTTCAACCTTGGCACTTTGGAATTATAGCGGCCATTGGGTTTTCAATGATTCTGCTTACACTCATCGTGAAACTAAAATGGCAACTAAGGCTACTTATTGCGCTGGTCATTTTGGCCATTCACCCCTTCCTCTTACAAATTGAGTATGATCCCGAAAATGCACTTGCTCAAGCATTCATGCAATCATTCATTGATGCAGGTAAATTTAACAAATATCCTGTGCTTCCCTGGTTTGCTTTATCAATTCTAGGTTCGGTTATGGCCACTGCCTGGTTAGAAATTTGGCAAACCGACAGGCAAAGAATTACGCGCGGCTTACTCATTGGATTATCGGCAATTGCTCTGGCCTTTGCATTCAGATTGGGACGATCGTATGGTACCATCTCACCCTACTCCGACTTTGCTAGTTTTTCGTTTTTCCTCGATCAAAAATATCCGCCAAGCCTGTTTATGAATTTATTATTTTTTGGTTTGGTAGTACTTGGCGTCAGCCTGTTTATAGCCATTGGAAACAAATTCCCAAAAGCCTTAATGGTATTTAGTATTCCGGGAAAAGTACCTCTTTTCTTTTATGGAATGCACCTGGCGATTCTTGGCATTTTTGTAAAACGATTGGATTTCTTCTATCGCGAAGGGCAGATTCTTGAAACATTTATTGGCGTAGCAATTATGCTCTTAATCATGCTGCCACTTTGTAAGTGGTTTTACGGTGTAAAACTTCGAAGTACTAATTATTTCATTAGAATGATGTAGTGGAGGAAATTGCATGAGACTAATTAAATCAATCATATACATAATTGGAATAAGCATCTTGCTTCAGACTGTGTTGCCATCGTGTACAAGCAGACACAACACAGCTATTATGCTTGCTGATTCAACCTATATTTATCCGTCGAAAACAGGAGTTGATGTTGAAGCTAAAATTTCTTTATCAAACAAAGCAAAATCATACAGAGGTAAAGCCTTTGACGAACAAAATACTTTTATCATCTCTGATAAGAGCAAAGTAAAAACTGTAATAGACTTACAACAATTACCCGAGAAGGCTTATGAACAATTAATGTTTCATATTGATTGGATAGGGCCAGATGGTAAATCTATTTACACCAAGCAAATAAATATCGATCCGCTTGATTCAATCAAAACAATTAAAAGCTCCATTTCGGCAACTACTGAAAAACGTGTACCGGGTAAGTATAAACTGAAGTTATACTATTTCCGTGAGTTAATTGCGGAAAAAAACTTTCGGTTAATTAACGAAGCTGATGCTCCTCTAAAACTAAATAAACGCATTGAAACCAAGCTTGATTTATATTCGGGCACTCGATCAAAGCTTAAAGAATCAACAAATACCTTCAACTTGAACTCGAAGGAAAAGCTCCGAGCCAATCTGCAGATTATCAATCCGGATGAATTTATTAATGAAGAACTGGCCTTTCGTTTTGAGTGGATGGATAGTGCAGGAAAAACATTCTATAAGAAAAGCATCAAAATAGCAGCTGGAGAAAACATTGGGACATTGCAGTCAGCCATATCACTTGATCCGGATAAGCGCTCAATTGGTGAGTACTACTTGAATGTCTACCTATTCAAATCGCTGCTAGGCTCCACCAAACACTTTGAATTACTGCCTGAAATTAAAACAAAGACTATCAGAAATAAACTGAAAGCTACAATTACGCTTTGCTCCAGCTTAGATAAAAAAACAGGTAACTGCAAAAACATAGGCACCAGGTTCAGCATTAAAGAGAAAGCAAAAGTAAATGCAAAAATAGAAATCAATAATCTGAACAAACCAGGTAATCAGTCTCCTAAACTTCGTATTGAATGGATAGGCATAAACGGTAAAACCTTTTACAAAAAGAAAATTAAAGCTGAACACCTAAAGAGTGGGGCTTTCATCTCAAGTGCTATTTCCATTCCTCCCGGTAAAAGGAAAGCAGGAACTTATCAAATTCGCGTTTACAATGCAGAAGTGTTGTTAGCTAAACAATTGTTTGTTCTGGAATAAAGCTAATTCAGTCAACAGTTAATCCATAATAAATAAAGGCTTCTCAGACAAAATTAAATCGAGAACATCGATCTATAATTATCTTTCTAGTTTTATTACTATAAATATAGTTGTATAATTAAAATAATAGTCATAGATTTGAAATATGAAAGAATTGACCAAAGCAGAAGAACAACTCATGCAATATGTCTGGAAGCTTGAAAAAGCTTTTTTAAAAGATATTGTCGAACAGTTTCCGGAACCGCGACCTGCTTATACCACCGTTTCTACGGTGATAAGGGTACTTGTTAAAAAAGGCTTTATAAAATTCAATACTTACGGTAAAATACATGAGTATTACCCTGCCGTGAGAAAGAATGAATATTTCCGTTTCTATTTTAAAGGAATGATGAAGAGCTTTTTTAATAACTCAACCAGCAAATTTGCATCTCATTTTTCAAAAGATGATGATGTAAGCCTTACTGAACTGGAAGAGATGAAACAAATACTGGAAGATCAAATTAAGCAACGAAAAAGTAAAAATGAGTAAAGAATTAATTCTATATTTCTTTAAGGCAAACGTAATACTCACGCTGCTGTACATTGCTTACTACTTATTTTTTAAGCGCGAAACCTTTCATTCGCTAAATCGCTTTTTACTCTATTTCATTCTATTTTGCTCGGTGTTGCTTCCTCTCATTAATTTCAGTTCAATGCTAAGCGTCGAAAACGAGACCATTGTTCAATACCAAATTATTGATGATGTTTCTTTAAAGATCGACGAATTTATTCCTGCTACAAACAAGCAAGCTCCCGAAATTGTAGAGCAAACTAGCTACAACTTGTCAGATATAATACTGCTGGTCTACTTGCTGTCTGTACTTTTCCTACTTTATCTTACACTACGAGACCTATTTAAAATCTCTGTTTTTGGCAGAAACCAGCAGAAGGTACAACTCGGCAAACTAAAAATTATCGACACACCCGGAATTGTTACTGCATTCTCATTTTTCAAATGGGTATTCATCGACAAAACCAATCTCGACAAAAATGAGATTAACAAAATTATTGAACACGAATACATCCATTACAAAAAGCTACATACAATCGATCTCATTATTGTTCAACTGTTTGTTTTACTACTTTGGTTCAACCCTATTATTTATATGCTTCGCCGCTCGTTCCGAGAAGTTCACGAGTACCAGGCAGATAAGGAAGTAAGTGGTGCCCAGGAAGACAAACTGAGTTATCAAAAACTATTAATTAAGAAAGTTGAGTTAAGAACATCACTGGCTATGACCAGTAATTTTAACTCCATCACCTTAAAACGAATAAAAATGATGTCAAAAAATAATTCAAATAAAATAAAGCTATTGAACCTAATCGTTATGGTTCCAATCATTTTTTTAATCGGGATCTCAATGAGTTCTGGAATTCAAAACGCTATTCCAGGCAGCATACATGCTGCCGATACTATTGTTTTCATTGACGATTCGGTATCAACGGATACAATGCAACTGATGAATACGACCAGGACATCTATTAACAAAGCAACTGGCGAGATAGTTACAACAGGTAGAATGCTTGCTGTTAAAGGTCCCTTGCAGTACATAGCAGATACCTTGGCAATTATTGATGGGAAAATCGCTCTGAAAGGGGATGTAACAATAACGAACACTTCTGACCCGAACCTCAGGCGTATTCCACGCATTCGTCCAGTAAACAATTCGGTTTGCATTGATAGTCATATGGTGCTTCGAAAAGCCGATCATCCGGTAGCAACTGTTAATGTTGTTCATGAAGGAAGAGTCTATATTGTTACGGAAGGTGCTTTTGCATATAGTACTGCGGGCGGCACGGTTATTATGAAAAAGGATGATGATGAATACTATGGTAATTTCATAGTTATTCAACACGATGAAGGCTTCCAAACCTTGTATGGCTGTCTGTCTAAGATCTATCACGAAGTTGGAGATCAGGTAATGCTCGGTCAGGAAATTGGCATTGCAGGAGTTTCTGATGTTGATGCGCGACCACAAGTGCATTACGAGGTAATTAAAGACGGTAGAACAATGCTGCCTCAAGATTATTATTAAAATCGAACACAACTATGAGTAAAGAGTTTTTCATATATCTAATGAAGTCGGGCGTGATCCTTAGCCTGCTGTATGGTTTCTATTTTATCTTTATGAGGCGAGAGACTTTTTACTCATTGAATAGATTTCTATTACTTGGAATTCTAGTCATCTCGGTATTGGTGCCATTTATTAGCTTGCCACAACAAACCGCTGAGTTTGTAAACATCAACCAGTTTAGATACATGGATGACGTAAGTACTGCACCAACGAACGAAATCGCAAATCCGGTTATTCAGGTGATTGATGAAGTAGTTGAATTTGCCTGGTACCAATTCTTGCTCTACGTTTATCTGCTCGTTGTAGTGTTACTTTCGTACCGTTCAATCAGAGACATAATAATGGTTGTGCGTTATTTCATAAATGCTGATAAAGAAAAATCAGATAACATTACCATCGTGTATCTTCCGGAGATCAATCAAACATTTTCAATATTAAAATACATATTCATTAATCCTAACTTACCTGCCAATGAACAAACCCGAATAATCAATCACGAAAAATCACACATTCGTAATTTACACACCATCGACTTAATAATCGTCGAATTCTTTGTACTTCTGCAATGGTTCAATCCTTTCATATACCTACTGCGCCGTTCAGTTAAGGAAGTACACGAATTTCAGGCTGATGAAAAAGCCAAAGGCCGGGGTGATGAATTCATCGCTTATCAGCACTTACTTTTGAATCAGGTTGAGTTAAACCGTACGCTTTCACTTACAAGCAGTTTTAATTCAATAACCTTAAAACGATTTAAAATGATGACCAAAACCAAATCAAAGAAAGTTAGACTAATTTCATTAACACTACTCATTCCAATAGTAGCAGCACTTACACTATCGTTTGGCGACATAACAAAAATTCCATTTATCGAATCACCAATAATTTCTAAAGACTCAACCAACACTGCGGCCTGGAAAACAAAGTACGACCATGTTCCAAAGAATCACGAAATTGGTTCTCTAGTTGATGAAAACGAACTGTTGCTTGATACAACAGACTTGCGTTACGACAATTCAATGTTTTTCACTAAAGGCGATACATCTATTACTGCCAGACCTTTAAGCGCAGGTATACAAACTGTTGAAACCATGATTGGTAATCTGGAAAATGGCAAGTTATACCTATATGCCATTAAT
>JBFHES010000265.1:0-6196 GCA_041584015.1 Bacteroidales bacterium | reverse complement strand
AAGAAAAAGAAGGAAAACACTCTAAAGGTTGATGAGCATAAAGCTCCAAAACAAAAAGTAATCTAATAATTATTGCATCATGGGAAACATAGTACATTTAAGTGAAGCTGCCTCAATTGCATTGCATGCGCTTATAATAATTGCTAAGGCTGACAAGCTAGTCAATGTACAAGCCATTGCTGATCAAACTGGCTCTTCAAAACATCATGTTGCGAAAGTAATGCAGCGTCTTGCGAAAGACAATATTATTAACTCTTCGCGTGGACCAAGCGGAGGTTTTAGATTAAACAAACCACCTCAGGAAATTACGCTACTGGAATTATACGAAGCCATAGAAGGAAAACTTGTTGTTCAGACCTGTGCCGCCGATCATAAGATATGTCCCTTCGATAAATGCTTGCTGGATAATGTAACCCGACAAATGACACTTAATTTTAAAGAGTTCATTCAAAACCAGACCGTTCAGGATTACCTGGGCGACAAAAAAGATAAATAGGCATTATTGTCCTTCGCCGAAAAATCAATTTATGTTTTATAATATGTTAAAATGCTTGTGAGGTTTCACAAGAGTTTGTTTATTTGGGTATTGAATTACTTTAATTCTTATTAACAATATGGAACGAGAAATAGTTAAGATAGACAGAGAGTTATGTAACGGATGCGGCGAGTGTATTCCGAACTGTCATGAAGGTGCTTTACAAATGATTGATGATAAAGCGACGCTTGTAAGCGATTTATTATGCGACGGACTTGGAGCCTGTATAGGACATTGCCCGGTTGGAGCAATTACTATTGAGAAAAGAGAAGCTCAGCCATATAGCGAAGTTGCTGCCCTACAAGAAATGATACCTAATGGAAAGAATACAGTAATTGCCCACCTTAACCATTTATTAGATCATAAGGAAGAAGGATATCTAAAGGAAGGTTTTGAATACCTTCTTGAAAACAACGATACATTAGAATTCGATGCTCAGGAAGTAATCGATACCGTATTAAATAAAAATGTAGACTTAACCAACATCAAACCAGTTATGCATAATCACGGACACAATCATGGCGGTGGCGGATGCCCCGGATCACAATCACAATCATTTGCAGCAGCAGGCGCCGCTCCGGCAGCAGCAGGACCTCAGCCATCTACACTAGAGCAATGGCCGGTTCAAATGCATTTAATTAATCCAAATGCTCCTTATTTTAAAAAGTCTGACTTCTTATTAGCCGCAGACTGTGTGGCCTTCTCATTAGGCGATTTTCACCAAACCTGGTTAAAAGGTAAAACTATTGGTATTGCATGTCCTAAGCTAGATTCAAACATGGATATCTATATTGAAAAGCTTGTTCACCTTATCAATAATTCAGAATTAAACACAATTACTGTTATGAAGATGCAGGTACCATGTTGTGGTGGTATTCTTCAAATGGCTAAGGTAGCTATGGAAAGAGCTGATCGCAAAGTGCCAATTAAGCAAGTTACTGTAGGTATTCAAGGTGACATTATTGAAGAAGAATGGGTATAGGCTATCAAGTAAAAAGCAAGAAAGTTTAAAGTATAAAGTAGCGCCAGATTGCCTCTGCGCCTTATCAACCCTAGAAATAAATTTACAACGACCCAAAAAAATTATCAGAGAAATCTGATAAAATGGAATTGTATTTCCATAACAGGTCAATTAAGAAATAAAGTACTAAAATTAATAAACCCCTTAAAAATTAAAAGAATGTTTTGTTATCAATGTCAAGAAGCAGCACACGGAACAGGCTGTACAGGTAGTGTAGGAGTTTGTGGTGTAACTGATCAGGTTATCGACCTACAAGATGTATTTGTATATGCCATGAAAGGACTGGCTTATTACAGCGTAAAAGCCAGAGAAAAAGGTATTGAAAACGAGAAGGTGAATCATTTCATCTTTAGTGGTCTGTTTATGACCATCACTAATGCAAACTTCGATGATGATGTGTTTGAAGCAAAAATCAAAGAAACGTTTGTACTACGCGACGAAATGAAAGCTGCTGCTGAAAAAGCAGGTGCTACTTTCGAAGCAGAACTTCACGAGTCTATTACATGGACAGCTGCGACAAGAGAAGAATTTTTAGCAAAAGCTGCAATTGTAGGAAACAAAATTGACGCTCCAAACGAAGATGTACGTTCATTACGCGCATTAATTCTTTATGGTGTAAAAGGTATGGCTGCTTATGCTGAGCATGCTTACAATCTTGGACACAACGACACAAACGTATTTGCTTTCATGCAAAAAGCATTGGTTGCTTTAACTGATGATACTATGACTGCTGATGAATTAGTAGCTATGGTGCTTGAGACAGGTAAATTTGGTGTTGACGTAATGGCATTGCTTGACAAGGCAAACACATCTACTTATGGAAACCCTGAGATTACTGCTGTTAAAACAGGTGTGCGTAACAACCCTGCTATCTTAATTTCTGGTCATGATTTAACTGACTTGAAACAATTATTAGAGCAAACACAAGGAACTGGTGTTGATGTATACACACACAGTGAAATGTTACCTGCACATTATTACCCAGAGTTCAAGAAGTACGAAAACTTTGTTGGAAACTACGGTAATGCTTGGTGGCAACAGAACGAAGAGTTCCAGTCATTTAATGGTCCTGTTCTTTTCACAACCAACTGTATTGTTCCTCCAAAAAAGTCGAACGATTATTCAAACCGTGTTTTCACAACTGGTGCATCAGGTTTCCCTGAATTCAAACACATCGAAGGCGAAAACGGAAAGAAAGACTTTAGCGAAATTATTGAATTAGCTAAAACACTTCCAGCTCCAACTCAAATTGAAGATGGTGAAATCGTTGGTGGATTTGCTCACAACCAGGTATTAGCTTTAGCTGATAAAGTTGTTGATGCTGTTAAAACTGGTGCTATCAAGAAGTTCTTTGTTATGGCAGGTTGCGATGGTCGTCAGAAAGGGCGTTCATACTATACTGATTTTGCTGCTGAGCTTCCAAAAGACACAGTTATTTTAACTGCTGGTTGTGCGAAATATCGTTACAACAAATTAGAGCTTGGTGATATTGGTGGTATTCCACGTGTATTAGATGCTGGTCAGTGTAACGACTCCTATTCATTAGCTGTAATTGCAATGAAACTAAAAGAAGTTTTCGAATTAGAAGACATTAACGAATTACCAATTGCATATAACATTGCCTGGTACGAGCAAAAAGCAGTTATCGTATTATTGGCTCTTCTACATCTTGGTGTGAAGAACATTCACCTCGGACCAACACTTCCTGCTTTCTTGTCACCAAACGTGGCTAAAGTATTGGTTGAAACATTCGGAATTGGCGGAACTGCAGAAGTAAAAGCAGACATCGAAATGTTTATGGCTAACTAGTAGTTAGTATCAAGTACTTAGTATCGAGATATTAGATAAAAGATTGTAGAGCTGGACAATGTCCGGCTCTCTTTCTTTAAACAAAAAAGACAACAACATAGATCATTGTTCTTGTCACGCTAAACTTTTTACTTTGAACCCTTAAATATTTGAACCTTTGAACTCTTGAACCTTTGAACCTTTGAACCTTTGAACTTTATAAAATATGATTACAGATCTCAAAACAGCCGAAAAAGTACCATTCAAACTTGATGGCCGCATTATGTTCCAATCAGAAAGAACAGAGCTCATACATCTAACATTACAAGCTGGTGAGGAATTACCTGTTCATACCAATCCATTCGATGTGGTATTCTATGTTATCGAAGGAAAAGGAATTTTAACCGTAGAAGAAAATAGTTTTGAAATGAAACAAGATCAAAGCTATGATGTAAAAGAAGATATCATGAGAGGATGGAAAAACACAGGCGAAAATAAATTAAGAATTCTGGTAGTGAAATCACTGAAATAGCGATTAAGACTGACTATTTAGAGCCACTCTATTTTATTATAGACAATATAACGGTTATACTTTTTCGCTATATTTAGTCATTGATAACACTAATAAAACAACAATGACTAAAACAGAAATCACAAGTGCTATTTCCAATTTTATAAATAATAATACGCTTACCGAAGAAGACTACCCAAAGGTTGACAATCTTTTGAACATCATTGATGAGCAGTTAAAATCCGGCATCATTTCCAGGGAAGATATCCATGATATTAATCTCAGCCTTGGCAACCAGTTTATTAAAAATACAGTACAAGGCTATGGACTTGTAAAACCATTTGGCTATGCCGGTGATTTTTTAATGATTGATAAAATCTACACCAACTATACTACCCGTAACAATAATTACATTGGTTGGGACAATTATTTTCACTCACACAGTGCACCCAAAGCAGTGCGGAATCGGAAAGAATATTTTATAAATGCGGTTACCGATTCGCTAAAAAAACATGAGGATATAAAATTACTTAACATAGCAAGCGGACCAGCGCGAGATGTAAGCGAGCTTTATGAAATGATCGATGATGCATCAAAGCTTAAAACTACTTGTATTGATTTTGATCAGGATGCTATTAACTACGCGAGTTCTATTACCAAAGCACACAGCGAATATATTGAATTTGTAAACGTGAATATCTTGCGTTATTGCTGTCACGAGCAATTTGACATTGTATGGTCGGCAGGATTATTTGATTACTTTGAAGATGGTATTTTCGTAAAAATGCTGAGACGTTTCAAGAATTGGGTAAAACCAGGTGGTCAAATAATTATTGGTAATTTCAACGAAGAGCACAATCCTAGTCGCAAATTGATGGAAATGTTTGGTGAATGGTTCCTTATTCATCGAAGCGAAGAAAAACTAATAGAGCTTGCCATGGAAGCAGGTTACGAAAGGGAACAACTTACTGTAGGAAGAGAGCAAGAACAGGTTAATCTGTTTCTACACATTCAAATAAATTAAACTACGCAGAAAATACACTGTGCGGAAAAAGTAAAAAATGTGTTAACTGAACTTATGAAGCATTAATTCATTTTACATTTCATATCTTTAGTTAATAACTGCTTAACCACTATTAACTAAATTAGAACACATGAAACAACTTTTACTACTTACAACATTAAGCTCGCTCATTGCTCTATCCAGTTACGGACAGGTACACCATAGCGACAAAGCTAAAACAGCTGGTGATATTACCTTGCTAGAAGTCTTATATCCTAACTTCAATACCATTGACAATGTTTATCAAAGTGACGGTTACTACACCAGCCGACCAGACAATCAAGTATTGCCTTTTGTTGTATCTGGTGAAATACAAAACAGCGGAACGGCAATGCAAACAAATGTTAGGTTCATAGCCAATGTATACAATTCATCAGCTAACAATGTCTTTTATGGAGCGGATTCAATCCCAAGTTTGGATGTGGCTACAAGCGATTCACTGGGCATTTCCGATCTGGTTGTACCAAATATTGCAGATGATTATCTTTTAACGGTTTGCTGCGATCAAGCCGAAGGAGACACATTCCCGGCCGATAACTGTTGGCCTGAAATTCCAATTAACATTAACGACAATCATGTAATTAAAAGACATCAGGAATATAATGACTCTATAAGTATGATGGGCTTAAATGCAAGCAATGGTGAAGTAATTGGTATCACATTCTCTGTCACCTCTCCCGATGAAATATCATCTATAGCAGTTTTTATTGATTCAAGCTCTGGTGTTGGTGGAATAATTATAGGTCAGCTCTATTATTCTGACTTAGGATCATTAATTCTACAAGTTGAATCAGAAGAACACATCATAGATTCAACTGACTTAAACAATTGGATAGATTTTTCGCTTGTCTCAGTTGATCCCACCGATAATGATGTTATGCCAAATGCAAGTTACTATGCAGCCATTGAGGTTTATTATGACACTACTGATATTATTATTGGAAGTGATAACTCTGGAATACATGAATATCAAATTGAAACTGGAAATAGATATAATCCAAACTGGCCTTACCTGGATGAAATTCCACTAATTGAAATTAGGCTTGACGGATACACTCCTCCAATAAATATGGTAAATTATAAGAAGACAAATACAATTGCTGTTTTCCCAAACCCTGTTAAATCAATACTAAACATTACTTTAAGCAATAAATCTGAAACAACCAGTTCAGTATCAATTACCGACATCAGTGGCAAGTTGATAAGAACAGAAAATGTAAGATTTGGCAAAGATGGAGCTTCAATTAATACATCGACTTTAACGAATGGAGTTTATTT
>JBFHES010000264.1:0-6206 GCA_041584015.1 Bacteroidales bacterium | reverse complement strand
TTTAACCGAACCTGGTGTACTTGAGCTAACGTACATGGGAAGTAGTTTCAACGGAACAGGTGTTTCATGTTTTGGTGCTAACGACGGGTATATTTCATTAACTGCATTATACGGTGTTGCTCCTTATAGCTTCTTATGGGCGGATGGAACTACAACTGATAGCATTGCAAACTTAGTAGCAGGAACTTATACAGTAACTGTAACTGATGCAAATGGATGTGTTGATGATCTTGAAATTACTGTTTCTGAACCAGCTCAATTAGAACTATCATTAACTGATATGGGACTAGCTGGCGGAATGTACAGTGGATATTCAGTTGCTTGCTATGGCGACTTAACAGATACGGTTGCTTCTGATGTAAATGGTGGAACATTACCATACACTTATCAGTGGTTCGATGTCAACGGAGCTCCTGTTGGTGCTGGCGCAATGCTCGAAGGAGCTGGTGCTGGAACTTATTCATTACTTGTTACCGATGCTAATGGTTGTTCAATAATGGAAGACATTATTCTTACACAGCCTGATGAGTTAGGTGGAGTGCTCGAAGTTAGTTCTTCATTCAACGGATTTGGTGTTAGCTGTAACGGAGCTGCTGATGGTTCTATCGAACTTACAGTATTTGGCGGAATTCCTGGATTGTATACTTATAACTGGGATAACGGCGATGTAACTGAAGATATTAGCGGATTAACTGCTGGTATGTACGAAGTTACTGTAACCGATGTTAATGGTTGTGAATTTGTTGCAAGCATTGAAATTACTGAGCCTACTGTTCTTGATTTAACAGCTATGGCTACTGATGTTGCTTGTTACGGTGTGTACGATGGTACTGTTGATGTAACAGTTACCGGAGGTATTGCTCCTTATACTTATTGGTGGTCGAACTCAGCAACTACTGAAGACCTTGAGCAATTAGGTCCTGGAACATACAGCTTAACCTTAACTGATGCCAATGGTTGTATTGCAACTACAAGTGCAACGGTTACTCAGCCTACAATGTTAGAGATTACAGGTGCTGTTGTTGTTGACGCTTCATGTAGTCCTGGTTCAGATGGTTCGATTGAGATTACTGTAGTAGGTGGTACAAGCCCTTACACTTATAACTGGGAAGATGACTTAGGTGCTTCTGTTGGAGCAGCAGCCTTAGTTGAAAACTTAGTTGCGGGAATGTATCATGTTACTGTAACAGACGCTGCTGGTTGTGATATTACAGCTAGTTACGAAGTATTACCAGGCGAAGGAGCTCCAGTAGCTGATTTCTTATGGGTAACTTCATTTGCAAACGTAACATTCATTAATGCTTCTACAGGATTAACAAACGGAGATGAGTGTACTTGGGACTTTGGCGATGGTTCAGCACCATTTACAAATTACTACCCAAGTAATGCATTCCATATGTATACATACACCGATACATTTAATGTTACCTTAACAGTAACCAACGAGTGTGGAACGAGCACTGTTACTTACCGCATATTTGCAACAACCGATGTTGATGAAGTTGCATTTGGAAGTGAGTCTGTAACCGTATTCCCGAACCCAAGTAACGGAGATTTCGATTTAAGAATTGAGTCAGAACAATTAACTGGCGATGTTGTAATTCGAATTATGGATGTAACAGGTCGTATGGTTGTTGAAGATACGTATAGAGCTATCGGAATCACAGAACAAAGACATTACGACTTGTCTAAGTACAGTGATGGAACTTATATGATTCAGATTTTATCGAATGAAGGATCAGTAACTAAGCCTGTTATTATTAACAGGCGATAGTTTACTTACAAAGAATTATTAATTGAAAAGAAATATGTTTATGAAAGGTTTTATTAAAAAGCTTGGATTTACGACAGTATTAATAGCAATTCTCGGAATTGCTGTTAATGCTCAGGTCGCTGATTTTAAATATTTCAGCCCGTGTGACGGTTCTGTTACTAAGTTTGTAAGTACCTCTACCTATCCAGCCGGAATAGATGCTTATCTCTGGTATTTTAACGATGGGAGTAATCCTGCTTATGGAGCTGAAGTTGAGAACACTTTTCCTCAGGTTGGAATCTATTACGTAACATTAGAGTTATACAGATATACTTCTGCAACAGACTCCGTAATGATTGGTTCTGAAAGCAAAAACGTAGAAATCCTTCCAATTCCCCAACCTTCCTTCACAGCAGCATCTGCCTGTGTTGGAAATAGAACAACTTTCGTAAACACATCAACAATTGCTGATGAAGAGGTTTATGAATGGGACTGGATTTTTGGCGATGGCGAAACCGACGGAAGCAAAAACCCGATGCACTTTTATCCTTATCCGGATATTTATACAGTTAGCTTAACTGTTGAAACTGTCGACGGATGTTTCGGATCGTATTCCACCCAGGTGAGAGTATACGAGACACCAGAGCCGGTAATTAAAAGCGAATTGTATGATGTGTGTTATGGCGAAGTTGCTAACCTTTCAGTTATCAATTATGGCGATAATGTGCAGTGGAGTACAATTCCGGCAAACACAAGCCCTGGAATTTATTCTCCGAATATTGCAGTAAGTAATTTGCAGCTTGGCAAGAATGTAATGGAAGTTACCGTTTATTCAACTCATAACGACGCTGGATTTACTCCGGTAGCTTGCGAGTCGAAAGCTCAGATAGAAGTATATGTACATCCAAATCCGGAAATTACCCTGGCTGTTAGCGAAGAGTCTGTTGTTCCCGGAGGCGAGGTTGAATTAAGCGTTGCCAGTGCAACAACCAATTTAGTTGAATGGTGGTGGACTCCGGTTTACGGATTAAACGATCCTGCTTCACCAAATCCGGTAACAAATATTGAGGAAACAACAATTTTTAACCTCGATGTTACCGACGAGTTTGGCTGTAAAGGTTCAGCAATAATTACTGTTGATGTAGATTTAAAGCCAAACAATATTCTAACTCCAAACGGCGATGGTAAAAACGACGTGTGGTTAGCGGCCAGTAAAAACTTACTGGAAAGCGAGGGTTACGAATTGGTAATCTATAACCGCTGGGGCGAAGAAGTCCTCAACCAAAAAGGTTATAACAACGATTGGGATGGAACTTCCAATGGCGATCAACTCCCTGAAGGAGCCTACTATTATTTAATTAAGCACGGTGATATTTCATACACTGGCGCAATTACTTTATTACGATAAAAAATGAGGACAATGAAAATGAAAAGATTTTACAACATTATAGCCGTCATTTTTCTAGTATTAGTAGTTAAGACAGGCGTAGCACAGCAGATACCTTCATACAATCTGTATAATCACGGCATGTTTATGATTAATCCTGCAAACACGGGTGATAGTGAAAACATGCAAGCACTCTTCGATTCTCATAAAAAGTGGTCGGGAGTTCAGGGAGCACCAGTAACATCTACATTTGCTATTCACGATAGTTTTAGCGAAAAAGTAGGTTTGGGTTTAAAACTTACAAGCGATAAAGCAGCAATGCTCGAGCGTTTATCAGGAAGTTTAAATTATTCATATAAACTAAGAATCTCTAAAGAGAAAAAGCATTCATTAACTTTTGGTCTTGGATTAGGTTTCATTGAGAATAAAATCAATTTCGACGGCCTTATAGGCGATCCTACAGATCTTCTCGTATCTTATGGTAACTATGATGGATTTGCATTTGATGCTAATTTTGGCTTTAAATATAATCTTAAAGGGCTTGAGATTGGTGCTGCCATTCCACATCTTTTAGATAACAAGGTAACCTATGCCAGAAATGGTTATGATGATTACAACTTTGAGATGAAACGCCATTACTTAATCTATGGTGGATACAAGTTTAAGTTACATGGTCATGAGTATGACGAGAATATGAATAAAGTAAAATCAGGTAAAGAGATGTTTTACTTAATGCCATCTATTCTTTATAAAACTGATGGACTTATTTCTCAAATGGATTTGAACCTGGTTGCTGGAAACGCTGGCGGACAATGGATTGGTTTTACGGCTCGTCCATCTAACAAAAGCTATGTAATAAGTGCTGGTTTAACTGTTAAAGGTTTAGGAATTGGTTATGCTTATCAAATTGCCAATACCGAGTTAACCATGAATTCAAACGGAACGCATGAAATTCTGTTAACCTATACGTTCAGTAAGTCTGTTTCTGATAATAGTGAGTTGAACAATAACATCATGGACATGATGGAGAATCAACAAAACTTAAAATCTCAAATTGATAAGTTGAATAATCAATTAAATTCACTTAAGAACGAAGAGAAAGAGCAGCCGAGCGGACAGCTCGAGAAACTTGAAGAAGAGCTAAAAGCTGAAATAGATAGTTTAAGAGCAGAAATGAAGAAACGTGCAGTTGCCGATACTTCAGTTGTTATTGTTCGCGAGAAGATCGTTCCTGCAGGTGGTACAGATAAAGGTACAAGCAGCGGTGTTACTCCATCAGGATCTGCAGCAGCAGCTGGCGCAAGCAGTCAGGAACTTGATGAAATTAAAGCCGAGCTTGATAAGTTAAAGCAATATGTAATGCGCGTTCAGGGTGAGAATGTAGTGGAGCTTGAAACTGTAACAGGTGACGATAATCAGGAAACAATTGTAGAGCGTCCGGTTAAGGATGGTTGTTATGTAATTATTTATTCATTCCGCAGACTAGACTATGCACAGCGTGCAGTTAAGATGACCGGAGAGAAGGGAATTACGTCGAATATACTTTACAATAAGGATCGTAAGTGGTATTACATTTATACCGATTTCTATAAAGAACTACAGCCTGCTCTTGAGAAAATGAGAGAAACAAGAAAAGGTGAATACGACGATTCGTGGGTACACATCTACAAGCAATAATATTTTAAAAGGAGCTGTAAGGCTCCTTTTTTTTTACACCTGTCTTCCTAGAAATATTGCTTAAATCGTAAATTGGTCCGGTATCAGTCACAAGGTGTAATCGATTGATTTATCGCTATTTTTAAAAATCGACAGCAAATTGTAAAAAATAAAATATTTTTGTAAAAATTTAGTTAGTTAATCAATAACTGAAAAGAGGTAAGTTTTGAGTAAAAGAATAACAATATATACAAGTCTGCTACTGCTCACTGTAGGAATATTTTGGGGATGTTCAACCGAGAAGAACACTTCTTTAAGTCGTGGCTATCATAATCTAACATCCTACTATAATGTCTATTTCAACGGACGTGAGTCGTACAAGGGCGGCATGTTACGTATCGACGCAGGATATCAGGACAATTACTCAGAAATATTAAAGCCATTTAAATTTAGCGATGAGTCCATTGCCCGAACGGTTTATCCGGATATGGATAAGGCCATTAAGAAAGCCTCTAAATTGGTGAAGCTTCATTCCATTAAGGCAAAGCCAAAACGTAAAAAGGGAAAGAAGTCGAAGAAGGAACGTGAGTTTTACGCAAAAAGCGAATACAACAATTTTGTTGATGATGCCTATCTGTTAATGGGACAGGCACATTTTATGAAGCATGATTTTATGCAGGCCATTCAGAATTTTGAGTATGTTATTCAGAATTTCCCCAAAGAAGAGGTGCGTTATGATGCCTACCTGTGGCTAACCAGAACCTATAACGAACAAGCAAACTATGTTAAAGCCCGAGAATATTTAGACTTTATTGAAGGCGATAAAAAGTTTCCGAAGAAGTTAAAAGGCGATTTATACATCACCTACGCCGATTATTATTTAAAGCAGGCGAAGTTTGAGGAGAGTATTCCTTACTTAAAAAAAGCAGTAGAGTTCGGACGAAAGAAAAAAGATCGTGTACGTTACAAGTTCATTCTGGCACAAATTCATCAAAAGTTAGAGCAGTATCCAAGCGCTACAGAAATGTACTCACAGGTAATAAAGTCGAACCCGCCATACGAAATGGCTTTTAATGCACAAATTCGTAAGGCAAGTTCATTTAGTACCAAATATGGTAGTGGAGATGACCTGATAAAGGAGCTTACCAAAATGCTCAAAGACGACAAGAATATTGAGTTCCAGGATCAGATTTATTTTGCCCTTGCAGAGATAGCCATGAAACAAGGTGATACACCTCAGGCTTTGGAGTATTACAAACTGTCCGCTGAAAAGAGTGTAGCTAATACCGACCAAAAGGCAAGTTCGTTTTTAGCAATGGCCGATATTTATTTCAAAGTTCCTGAGTACAGAAATGCACAAACCTACTACGATTCAACATTATATTTTATCGATCCGGCGTATGAAGGCTA
>JBFHES010000263.1:0-6248 GCA_041584015.1 Bacteroidales bacterium | reverse complement strand
TCGATTCTTGTACCTACCATTAATTCTTCCATAATATGCTTTTTTATAAATCTAAAAATAAAAGTGATTTGATGAATGATACAGCAGCCTTAATCTTCATCAGTTTTAATTTTGCCACCACAGCTTTTACAAAACACGGCATCAGGGTCATGACCTTCCTTTAGGCATTCCGGACAAACCTGTGTTGATACTTTCCTCTTTGATTGTCGACTGAACTCTGCTGACATAATGCCGGTTGGTACTGCAATAATTGCATAGCCAAGAATCATTGCCAAACTAGCAATAAACTGACCCAATGGAGTGTGCGGCGCAATATCTCCATATCCTACTGTAGTAATGGTAACAATTGCCCAGTAAATACTTCTTGGTATGGAGGTAAACCCATTCATCTCTCCTTCAACCAAATACATAACCGTTCCAATAATGATAACAATCATTAACACGGCAAACAAAAACACACTAATTTTTACCCGGCTCGCATTTAAAGCATGCATTAAGGAGCCACTTTCCATGGTGTATCGCGAAATCTTTAATATTCGGAAAACACGCAAAAGCCTTAGTGCCCTAATCACAATTAAACTTTGACTTCCAACAAATACCAGACTTAAAAAGGTTGGAAGAATTGAAAGCAAGTCGATAATTCCATAGAAACTAAAAATGTACTTGAGGGGTTTGTGAACCACCCAAATCCGGAATAGGTATTCTACAGTAAATATGCACGTGATAATCCATTCTGCAATATGAAAATAATCAGCGTAAGCCTCATTTAATGAGTTCACACTTTCGAGCATTACAATGGCAATACTAATCAAAATAGTAGTTAGCAAGCCCAGATCAAAGAACTTTCCGGTTTTAGTATCTGCCTCAAAAATTATATCATATATTTTTTGCTTAGTCGTCATTCCTCATTAATTGTTTTCAATTGTAAAGATATTAATCATTAACAAAATCTCATTATCACTCTGGCATCAAATCAATTTCTCTTACTTTTGTTCAAAATTATTTAAAATGATTGATTCGAAAATTACCGCAGACTTCGAAGAGGCCTCAAAGGTTTTAGCTCAATTCATAGGCAACGAACAAAACCTGATGAATATTGAAAAAGCCGGCCAACTATTGGTGAACATGTTTAAGGCTAAAGGAACTGTGTACAGTTGTGGTAACGGAGGCAGTATGAGCGATGCCATGCATTTTGCTGAAGAACTTTCAGGAAGATTCAGAGGCGACAGACCAGCTTTGGCTGCAATAGCTATTTCTGATCCAACACACATTACATGCACCGCGAACGATTATGGATTCGATCATATCTTCTCACGCTACATTGAAGCCCATGGTAAACCTGGAGATATTTTATTAGCCATAAGCACATCGGGCAATTCGCCAAACGTAGTTCTGGCTGCAAAGCAAGCTAAATTGTTAGGTATGCGGGTGATAGCTTTAAGCGGTAAAAATGGCGGTAAGCTTACCTCACATGCCGATATTGAAATTAGAGCACCTCATACTGAATTCTCCGACAGAACTCAGGAAATCCATATCAAGGTAATCCATTCGCTCATTCATTATATTGAATCTAATTTGTTTTAATTCAAAGTATGCAAGCTTTTAGTCCTTGCCGCCAAACTCCATTAAATAAGCCTTAATAAATGGATTCAGTTCACCATCCATAACCGCTTGTACATTGCCTGTTTCGTGACTGGTTCTTAGATCTTTCACCATTTTATAAGGATGCATCACATAATTTCTTATTTGGCTTCCCCACTCAATTTTCATCTTCGACCCTTCAATCAGGGCCTGTTCATCCTGGCGTTTTCGAAGCTCTAGCTCGTATAGGTGAGATCGCAAATTCCGCATTGCATTTTCTTTGTTCTGCAACTGCGATCTGCTCTCGGTATTTTCTATAATAAGACCGGATGGAGCATGACGCACACGCACACCGGTTTCAACCTTATTTACATTTTGTCCACCGGCACCGCCAGATCTAAAGGTATCCCAACTGATATCTGCCGGGTTAATTTCAATCTCAATGGTATCATCAACAACTGGTGAGATAAATACCGAAGCAAACGTGGTGTGCCTTTTATGATTAGCATCAAATGGCGAGATACGCACCAAACGATGGATGCCACTTTCACTCTTTAAATAGCCATAGGCAAAATCGCCGTCAAACTCGAGAGTGACAGATTTTACACCTACTTTCTCACCATCCTGAATAGCAAGCTGTTTAACTTTATATCCATTCTTTTGGCCCCACATAATGTACATACGCATGAGCATTCCGGCCCAATCAAGACTTTCGGTTCCGCCAGCACCTGAGTTTATTTTCAATAATGCACCCAGCGCATCTTCATCTTTACGAAGCATGTTCTTTAATTCCAGTGCCTCAACTAACTCTAACGAAACATTATATTGATCTTCAACTTCCTGCTCCTCGGCTTCACCTTCCTTGCTGAATTCATAAAGCACGGTTAAGTCCTCAATATTTGATTGAACTTCGAAATAGGCCTTTGTCCAATTTTTCAGGGTGGTTATAAACTTCAGCTGCTGCTCGGCAGCTTTAGGGTCGTCCCAGAAATCTGGCACCTGAGTTTTTAACTCTTCTTCTTCGATGCGAATTAATTTGTTATCAACGTCAAAGATGCCTCCGTAACGCTTCCTGGCGTTTAACAAGCTCTTTTAGCTGGTCGGATGTAATCATGGATATTCAATTATTTAGCCTACAAAGGTAGAAAATCTTAGAACTAATCTAAGACCGTTTTAGGAGGGTATAATCAAAATATCAGCACCCATTCCAGAACAAGGTAACAACATCAAATGCTACAAAATCGGCTTACTCAAGCCATTCATTTGTTGATAATTTGCCGTAAATTTGCAATTCTAAAAAATGGCAGACAATTTACCAACATATAACCCGCAATTTATCGACACAACGGTAAGTACCCTGTTAAGAACAGATACAGAATCAATGTTTAAGTTCTCAACAAGTGCAGATACCCTTGCGGACTCAACGGTGATTGCTTCACCAGTAAAACCCAAACCAGCCTGGAATTTCAGAACCAGAAAATTTAAATCCGACACCTTTTATGTTTTCTATAAAAAGCAGTTTGATGTAAACCAATTAAGTGTTGACAATGAGTTGATGATCGACTCCTTGCAAACAGACAGCGTAACACAAATAGCCCATACGAATACCGAAAGACCGCAAAGGCAGGAATTAACGCGTGGTGCTTCATCCAATAACACTTTGCACGAATTGCCACCAACACTAAATATTCAAACCCGCAATTTTATATCAAACGATTGGATTTTAGTTGTGCTGCTTTTAACCTTTTTCACCCTTGGGTGGATCAGGTATTTCTATGGTAAGGTTTACCTGCAATCGGTTCGTGCTGTTGTGAGCTACCGCGACTCGCGCAGATTATTTATTGAACAAAATGGTTTGGTTAAACGCATTTCGATGACCTTGAACCTCGTGTTCTTTATCAACTTCAGTTTGTTTCTGGAGTTAGCCCTCAATTACCACAATCCACAATTAAATGCTTCCAATAGGTTTACAATGTTTTTGCTGGTAATGGCTTTTCTGGGTGCATTTATTATACTTAAGAGTATAATCTACTGGGTGCTTGGCTATTTATTCAACGCAAGCGCTATTACAAAAGAATATGTTTATAACAGTTCAATCTATAACAAATTGGCAGGAATAGCTTACCTGCCTTTAATTCTGGCGATTCCTTATGTAAATGTAATTAGCCAGTCAGCACTCATTAATACAGGCTTTATATTATTCTTATTGCTATACTTCTTACAGTTAGCAAGAGGTGTTCAGATTATTTTCAAAAATAATAGCTCCGTATTTTATACTATTTTATACCTTTGCACGATCGAAATTTTACCAATGCTAGTTTTATATAAACTAGTTATTAATATGTTGTAAGGTTTTTTCTAATTCAAATATCAAACACATTAGACTTGAAAATCAGAACAGTATTAGTTTCCCAACCCAAACCACAAACGGATAAATCACCTTATTTCGATTTAGCCAAGAAGTTAAATTTAAAGGTTGACTTCAGATCTTTTATTCATGTAGAAGGTCTGTCAGCAAAAGAATTCCGTAAGAATAAGATTAATATTCTAGATCATACAGCTGTGATTTTTACAAGCAGAACTGCGATCGATCACTTCTTTCGCATCTGTGAGGAAATGCGAATTACGGTTCCGGAAACCATGAAATATTTTTGTATTTCCGAGTCAACAGCCTTCTATCTTCAGAAGTACATTATTTACCGTAAACGTAAAGTGTTTTATGGTAATAGTAAGTTTGATGAGCTGATAGAGATTTTAACAAAATATAAAAGCGAGAAATTTATTGTTCCATTATCTGATAAGTTTAAAGCAGAAATTCCTGTTAAGCTTGAAGAGAACGGATTTGATTTCACCAAAGCAATCTTGTATAAAACGGTGATTAGCGATTTGTCCGATTTAGAAAACGTGTACTATGATGTGCTTGTATTCTTTAGTCCGTCTGGAATTAAATCTCTATTTACTAATTTCCCGAACTTTCAGCAAAACTCAACAAAAATTGCGGCATTTGGTCCTACCACATCCAATGCAGTAAAAGAGCATGGACTGAAATTAGACATTGCAGCACCAAACCCGCAATCACCATCAATGACAATGGCTCTGGAGAGTTTTATAAAGAAACACAACAAAGAAGTCAGCAAAAAGAACTAGACCTTCTTTTAATTAGTTCGAATGTCGGAGCCTACATCTGAAGTACGATATCGTTTGCCTAAATCAGAACGAATCAGCAGCAGAGATTCAATCAAACGATTGTTCACTGGTGGCAATTCCTTTCTTGTTCATCCATTTAAGGTGGTTTGGTTTGCCGAAGATATAAGTGACGAACCCAGGGCTCAAATGGCAGTTAGCGTTTCGAAGCGTTACTCAAAGCGAGCAGTAAAAAGAAACCTGATCAGAAGGAGAATCAAGGAAGCCTACCGACTGAACAAACATGAGTTAGTGGCGAAACTGAACGAAACAGATGTTCGGCTTGTTTTTATGTTTATCTATGTGGGCAAGCAAGCATATGCCTTTGATAAAATTGAGGACAAAATAATAGTATCTTTAAAGCGTTTATTTGACGAATATGCGAAAAGTGTTCAGCGCGATATTAATAGGAATAGTTAGGTTTTACCAATATGCCATTTCTCCATTAACACCTGCATCGTGCAGGTACACACCAACATGTTCAACATATAGCGTTGAAGCGATTAAAAAACATGGACCACTCAAGGGTGGAGGATTAGCACTTAAACGATTTCTTTCGTGCAATCCGTGGGGAGGCTCAGGCCACGACCCGGTTCCCTAATCGCATAAAAAATCAATTATTTGAAAATTATTGACCCATGAAATTTTTTAAAAAAATAAATAGAGCCCGTAAGATTGTCATCCTGGCACTTATTGTTGCCGTATCGGGTTTGTTTGCTGGCTTTCAGCAAAACGATTTTGAAATTGCCAAAAACCTTGACATTTTCTACACGCTCTTTCGAGAAGTAAATCTGCTCTATGTAGATCAAACCGATCCGGGTAAACTCATTGAAAGCGGGATTAATGGCATGCTTAAGTCGCTTGACCCATACACTAATTATATTCCGGAAAACAAAATTGAAGACTACCGTTTTATGCAAACGGGTGAGTACGGAGGCGTAGGCGCCTTGTTTCGTCAGAAAAAAGGAAACACCTATGTAGTTGAACCTTATGAAGACTCACCTGCATTAAAGGCAGGTCTGAAAGCAGGAGATATCATTCAATCTGTTGATGGCAAAAGCATTAGTGGTAAATCCTTGAATGATTTAAGCGAGGTGTTTAAAGGCCAGCCTAATACTGAACTAGAACTGGTTATTGAAAGACCCGGAACAGCCGACCCAATTTCATTAACAATCGTGCGTGAAAAAATAGAAGTTAAGAGTGTGCCACACTATCAAATGCTTAACAACGAAACAGCCTATATTAAACTTAACAGCTTTACAACAAAAGCCTTTATTGATGTAAAGGATGCACTTGTTGAACTTAAAGATGTTCATGGAGCCAAATCTGTTGTACTTGATCTTCGCGGAAACCCAGGTGGATTATTAATTGAAGCCGTGAAGATTGTAAACTTATTTGTTGATAAAGATCAAGAAGTAGTAAGCACCAAAGGCAAAATGCAAATGCAGAATAAAACCTATAAAACAATGACAACGCCGTACGAC
>JBFHES010000262.1:0-6289 GCA_041584015.1 Bacteroidales bacterium | reverse complement strand
TATTATTGGGTATAATTATAATAAGGGACGATCCAGTTTTATTTTGAAGACTGGCGTAATTAATAGCATTCTTAATAAGACAAGCGCTTATAGTCAGCATACCAATGATGAAAACATGATTATTAAAGTGAGTAAGAATAATCTACCAGTATATAATATAGATATATATGCTGGTATTGAGGCACGATATTTTATTTCAAACAATTATTTCCTGTTTAGTGATTTCTATTATCGGAAGGCACTAACTCCATTTATAAGCAACTATAAAACAGACCCAAGAACTGATAAATTTGGTGTGAACCTTGGATTTGGTATTCGTTTCTAACTAATAACTAAAACTATGAAAAGACTTTTAACGCTTTTAGTCCTTAGCTTCCTTTTTAACGGAATTATTATTTCACAAAATGCGCTACCCCTTTGGTATTGCGGTTCAGCTCAGATGAGTTGGTGTAACCTCCAAGCCAATGGCGACCCAACGGTATCCTATTCGGCCAATTCCTTAGGTGAAGGTTACGCAATGCTTACAACAGCTACTTGTGATCTCATTTGCCTTACTGATGGTATTACAGTTTGGGGATCTAATTACGCACCTATGCCAAATTCAATGAATAGCTCTCCAGGTGGCAGTCTACTTGGCGACCCATCATCAACACAAAGTGCACTCTTAGTTAAAAATCCCGCTAACGGTTTTAGCTATTACATTTTTACCGTTGATGCCAATCTAGGTACCAATGGTTTAAATTACTCACTAATCGACTTTAGCCTAAATAGTGGCTATGGTGATGTTGTGCCAGGAATTAAGAACATTAATTTGTTAAGCACTTGCACCGAAAAGCTTACAGCTATTAAGCATAGTAACGGAATAGATTACTGGGTATTGGCACACGATTGGGGCAATGCTAATTATGTTGCTTACCATGTGAGCGCAAGCGGCGTTAATCCAATTCCTGTAACAAGTACTATTGGAATTGTGTTGAACGGCGGTACCGCAGTTTCAAGAGGTTGTTTAAAAGTATCGCAAACAGGCGATATGGTTGCAGCAGCCATTGAAGGTGAGGATATGTATGAAGTCTTTGACTTTGATCGCTCAACCGGAGTTCTGTCTAACTACGTAGCACTAACAGGTACAAACTATAACGATTGCTATGGCGTGGAGTTTTCAGCAAACGGTCAATACCTATATGGAAGCGAACGATGGGGAAATGAACTGAGACAATGGGACGTTTCTCTTGGCACAGCTACAGCAGTGCAAGCGTCTGAAGTAGTTGTTGGCACACTTTCAACGAATAATGGTGGCTATCTTCAGATAGCAAATGATAATAAGATTTATCTTGCACGAAATAATCAACAATTTGTTGGTAGAATAAATAATCCTGAGCAAGCTGGGGCACTATGTAACTATATTGATCAAGGGCTTAGCCTTGGAGCAAGCACTTCTGGATCAGGCTTTCCGAATATGCCCGTTGACAATCCTACATCTCTGGGTCCATTATTGGCATCAGTTGCGATTACGGATACCATTTTATGTGCAGGAGATTCTACAGGTGGAATTGAAGTAACAATAACTGGAGGTACACCACCATACAGTATTGAGTGGTCAAATGGTAATACAACGGCGAGCGTTCAAAATCTCCCGGCAGGCACTTATACAGTCACAGTAACAGACAGTAATTCTAATAATTTCATAGGATCTGTAGCGCTAACACAAGCTGCTGCTCTTATGGCAAGTTACGAGATATTGCCAATAGATACTGTTTTGAGTACCCTTGGCTCAATTGATATAACAGTAAGTGGAGGTAGTGGAGGCTACAGCTATTTATGGTCAACAGGCGATACGATTGCAGATCTTTCTAACCTGCAAAACAATTCGTACAACTGCACCGTGAGCGATAGTTTGGGCTGTGAGTATAAACTTTATACCACCGTGGGTTATTATAGCGAACCGCAAGCGCTCATTACAAGTGCCAATATCGATCACAATATTTGTCCGCTGGTTTGCATTGGTAGTATTGATGTAAGTATTTCAGGAGGATATGCCCCTTATACCTATCAATGGTCGAATGGGGCCGTAAGTGAAGACCTGGATAGTTTATGCAGTGGCACCTATGGTTTATCCGTTTATGATGCTAATCAGGTTCTCCAATCAAGTACACTTCCATGGACATATATTACAAGCTCAGAAACACATGTAATTAACATACCACCAAATACAATTAGCATTGATGGTGTGCCAATTGTAAATGGAGATTATATTGGACTCTTCTATAGCAAAGATGGAAACTACCAATGTGGTGGTTACGCCGAATATACAGGAGCAACAATCAATTTAACCGTTTATGGCGACGATATTGGTACAACAATTAAAGACGGTTTTGAACAAGCGGAATATTTTAACTGGCGGATTTGGCGAGCAAGCAGTGGAGTACAAACCATCGCCCTTCCAAACTATCTTGACACCTGGCCAGACACCGATCATTTTAATACGAACGGATCTTCCAGAATTGTTAACGCGAATGCCTTATCCATGTATCAATTGTACACACAAACAATTGTCAACCTTACCATAAATGGTCCAGAAGCCATAGACCCGAATCCTCTTTTTTCAAATTACAACAACTACAACATTAGCACAATTGGTAATAGCGATGGATGGATCGACCTAAGCACAAGCGGAGGTACAGCACCTTACATATTTGCCTGGTCGAATGGAGCAATTACCGAAGACCTAAGTGCATTAAATGCCAATTTTTATAACCTCACCATTACCGATGCGAATGCTTGCTCTGCTGAGTTTAGCTATTTATTATCTGAACCTTTTACTCCACTGTCTACGACTGCGATCATCAACAACGAGTCATGTGTAAATGCATGCGATGGGAGTATCGACCTGAGTATTAGTGGAGGATATGTACCCTACTATTTCAGTTGGTCTAATGGCGCAACAACTGAAGATATAGAAAACTTATGCCCCGGAGTTTATGATGTTACTATTGGCGATAATGCAACACAACCATCGCCGGTAATGCCTTGGACCTATTCAAATACAGGCATCAATCATACAGTTCTTATCTCAACTACAGCAATCGATTCCGCGGCTATCCAAACAGGTGATTATATTGGAGCATTCTATCTGACCAACGGTGTATATACATGCGGTGGTTACAGCGAAGTAATAAACAGCTCGATAATAACACCCGTAACCGTTTGGGGTAATGATAGCTCAACTGGATTAAAAGATGGATTTGAAAATGGTGAAACATTTCTCTGGAAAACATGGAGAAATGCTTCAGGAGCAATAAGCCAGTTAAATGCTATTTACGATGCCACCATGCCTGCAGTTGGTGAATATACCACGAATGGAATGTCGGTTGTTGACAGCTTTAACATATTAGACAATCATATTTATTTGAGTCTGACAGTTGAGGCAGCTGATTCAATAATCATTAACGAAACCATTACACATGTTGATCCTGTAAACGGATCGGATGGAGCCATTATAGTTGCTGTTAGTGGAGGAACACCTCCATATGCTTATTCCTGGAGCACTGGATCAACACTTTCATCAATTAATAATCTTGTTCCCGGAACATATTTTCTAACTGTCACCGACATTATGGGATGTTCAGCAGTCAAATCGTTTGTTCTGGACTATTCGGCTCCTTCACTCTATTTTACACTTCTATCAAGCGCATCTAGCTGTTACAATTCTGCAACCGGAAGTGCCTGGGTTGAAAACACTGTTGGCGTGGCACCGTTTACTTTTCAATGGTCTGATGGAAGCACGGGCGACAGCATTTTCAACATAACTGCCGGTATGTATTCAGTTACTGCAAACGGCGCAAATGGTGATTCCTACACCGATAGCATTGAGGTACTTGATGCGGTCCAAATCACAGCCAATTTTATTAGCACAGGCGCAGACATCACAAGCGGAACCGGCGGTTCAATTAATGTTACCATTAGTGGCGGTACTGCACCCTATACCTATTTATGGTCTACCGGAAGTGTGAACCAAAATCTAATTAATTGTGATTATGGCAATTACTCGCTAACTGTTAGCGATATGGTAAATTGCTCCGTTGAGTTCAACACCTTTGTTGATTATACAACTCTTCCTGCCTGGGACATGAGTTTTTCAGGTGACAGTCATTCCATTCATTTACCAGCAAATGCCAACCTACAAGTTAACGGTGCTGCCATAGCAGAAAACGATTTCATTGGCGTATTTTATGATGTTAACGGAGTACTTAAGTGCGGAGGCTATTGTATATGGCAAGCTACAGGTAGCACAATCCTTGCCTATGCTGATAACTCTGCAACTACAACTATTGATGGTTTCTTAGCTGGAGATGAATTTAGCTGGAAGTTTTGGGATGCAAGCACGAATCTTGAGCATCCTGCTGTTGCCACTTATCAGAGCAGCTATCCAAATCAACAATTTTTTGCAATTGGCGGATCGAGTGCCATTGACAGTGTTCAAACCAACAGCTTATCAGGAACTGTTAGCTTAGGAACAAAAAGCAATCTGGCTATGGGAATAATGTTGTTATATCAACAAACAGCCAGTGGATATTCGGCTGTTAATAAATGCCCAATTATCGATGGAAGCTTTGGTATTGAAGGATTGCATAGCGGTGATTATTTATTGTATGCCATACCTAAACCAAATCAGGACGATGCCATACCCGGTTATTATGTAAATAAGCAAAACTGGGAAAACGCCAACTGGGTGCATGTTGTAGCCCATACTACCGCTGTTAATGTAGAAATCAATCAGGCCATAAACACAGCCGGACCAGGCAGCATTAGTGGTACCGTTCTTTTAGGAACAGACGAAAACTACGACCCCAATATATTTAATGAGGATTGGTTTCCTGCCGCCAAACCAGACGATACTCCGGCTAGAAATATAGTTGTCTTATTATATGATGATCAAATGAATGCGATGAATTTCAAGCTTAGTGATGAAAATGGCTCTTTCAATTTTGATCAATTGAGCTATGGAACTTACTACGTTCAGGTTGAAAAAGCGGGTTTACAGTCTGAAGCCTTACAAGTGGTTCTAAGTACCGAAACCCCTTCAGTCAATTGGTTATCATTCACGCTTAATCAAGGACAAGTGCTGGCGGTAGAAAATTCAATCGCAGAATCGACTATTAACATTTACCCAAACCCAGTTAAAGAGAACTTACACATTTCAATTACTGGAAACACGAATGATCTTCTAATTGAGCTATTCACGATTACCGGACAAAGCATTAAGCATCAACAATTACAAGGAGCTCTTGATCATGAAGACTACATAATTGATGTTTCAAGCATGAAGCCCGGAGTTTACTTATTAAAAGCATCAACCAACAATGAAGTACTGATTAAGAAAATCACAAAAATCTAAATCTCTTCATTTAGATAAATACAAGATAAAACTGCATTTGCTTTAAAAAAGAAAGCCCGTTTCAAATTATTGAAACGGGCTTTCATATTAAATTAAGATATTTTAAATCTTTGTAATTTTATGCGTTAGCTCTTGATTATCCACATGGAGCTTGATGTAATAAACACCCGGCTCTTGACTTGACAGATCAATAATTAGCTCATGACTTCCGGCTGATTGCTGTTCTAAAAGCAAGTTTTTAACCTTAGCTCCCAGTACATTAAAAAGCTCCAATCCTACTAAACCTGTTTCTACAGTATTGTAAGAAACCGTTGCTGTACTAACAACAGGGTTTGGATAGGCCACTAAACGAATACTTAAACTCTCAGCATTTATTTCTGCCTTACCAGCTATGGCAATACTGTTTGGCTTGTAGGCTCCATTACCTTCTGCCCATTCGCTTACAGCAATAGTCTGTTCTGCTCCGGTGTAGCTCGACCAATGACGCAGGATAATTGGCTCTTCGGTTTGCAATGCATTCTTCATGTCAATTTCGTCGTTACCCCAAACGGTAATAACTACTTGCTTGCCATTGTAAACACCTGCACCAACCAGCTGGTTGTTGCTGTTAAATGCTGCAAATTCGTCACCTTCCATTGCTTCAATTGTTAATGCTTGTGCAGGAACCAAAATGGTCATGTTGTTTCCGGTATTCACCTCATTGCTATAATAGCTGGTGTTTTGGTAATTGCTGTAGCTTTTCGCAAAAGTAACTCCTTCGGCAGGATAGGTAAAACTTGCTGCATTGCGCATGTTAAACTGATAGCCTTCGCCTGCAAGCATATTGCCTATTTGATTCACACCTTGTGATGGCCAGTAAACTTTTCCTGCTTCATCGCGAACGGTTCTAATATC
>JBFHES010000261.1:0-6304 GCA_041584015.1 Bacteroidales bacterium | reverse complement strand
GTAATTGTGAACGAACAGACGGATGTATTCCCAGCTGCATCGGTAACCGTATATTCTTCGGTAGTTGTTCCAAGTGGAAAGGTTGCTCCCGAGCCTAATCCGTTTGTTTGAGTTGTAATTGCTCCCGAACAATTATCTGTTCCAATTGGTGGGGTGTAGGTCACCATTGCGCCGCAAGCTCCTGCATCATTGTTTACGGTTATATCATCCGGACACGTAATGCCTGGATTCTCATTATCAAGGACTGTAATTGTGAACGAACAGACGGATGTATTCCCAGCTGCATCGGTAACCGTATATTCTTCTGTAGTTGTTCCAAGTGGAAAGGTTGCTCCCGAGCCCAATCCGTTTGTTTGAACGGTAACCGCACCCGGACAATTATCTGTTCCAACTGGTGGGGTGTAGGTCACCATTGCGCCGCAAGCTTCGGCATCATTGTTTACGGTTATGTTATCCGGACAAGTAATGCCTGGATTCTCATTATCAAGGACCGTAATTGTGA
Source organism: Bacteroidales bacterium (assembly GCA_041584015.1). Classification (GTDB taxonomy): domain Bacteria; phylum Bacteroidota; class Bacteroidia; order Bacteroidales; family M50B96; genus JBFHES01. The sequence continues at coordinate 5,802 of JBFHES010000261.1, read as the reverse complement.
ACGAGCAAACTGCTGTATTTCCAGCAGCATCGGTAACTGTATATTCTTCTGTAGTTGTTCCAAGTGGGAAGGTTGCTCCATAGCCTAATCCGCTTGTTTGTACGGTAACCGCGCCCGGACAATTATCTGTTCCAATTGGTGGGGTGTAGGTCACCATTGCACCGCAAGCTCCTGCATCATTGTTTACGGTTATATCATCCGGACACGTAATGCCTGGGTTCTCATTGTCAAGGACCGTAATTGTGAACGAGCAGGTATCTGAGTTGCCTCCTGGGTCCACAATCACATATTTTTCAATACTAGTACCGATAGGAAATAATGCGCCTGTACCAATGCCTGACAGAAGAACCGGCCCGTTATTGCAATTATCTGCAACTTCAGGAAGACTATAATTTACAATAGCACCACAGATGCCAGGATCACTATTCACAATTGTGTCTGCTTGACAAATAATGCTTGGCGCCAAAGTGTCATTTATCGTAACTAAAGAGGTGCATGTTGATGTGTTTCCGGCATTATCGGTGGCCATGAGGATGACACTATTGCTACCAACAGTTGTACAATTAAAGATGGAAGGAGTGATGGCTAATGATGTTAATCCATTGGCATCCCATGAGCCATTGTTGACATGATTTGTTGTGTAGATGCTAACTCTTAATTCCGTGTCATCGCACCCACCGTCAAATTTTGGATCGATGATGAAGCTCAGCGTATCGGTTGAAGTGATGTCAAGATTGAATGTTGCACTAGTTAGGTTGCCTGGTAGATTAAGGTAATCATACACCTGGTTGATGTTCTTAAAAACTCTAACATGGGCGCCATCTCCGCAGGACGTGTTGCGGTCAAAAAAATCAAGTTTTATACGAACTGTCCCTGTGTAATTGGAAACCCATCTGCGAACTGCCCAATCAAGATTGTCAATGCCCGGATGTCCGCCACTCTGCCCTAGAATAGGAGTATCATAACTTTGATTGCCATACCAGAAATTAGAATTAGTATTAAAATCAAGGAATTCATTAAAACCATAAATGTCGAATGCAAAGTGAGATCCATAATACCAATTGTTTTGGCCCTGAGTGTTGGAGAACTCATTAACGGAGTTTGCCAGTTCAATTGACTCAGCTGTAACCGTTGCGTTGCCAAAACTATCAAGATAAGCGGTAAGGTCCTGACAAATTGCTGTTGGGGGTGTTAGATCAATACTAACGTTGGAATTTGTTGCTACAGCATATGAATCTCCAGCTATATTCTGATAAGCGATTGTAATATCAAAAATGCCTTCTTGAATGGTTCCGCTTGCTACAATTATTTCCGCCGAATTTGCTGGGCTGTTGAGGTCGCACACAAAGTTTTGATTCATGTTATCATCCATCGACAGGGTTAGTACATTGGATCCACCAAAAATGCTGATGTATAATGTAACGGTTCCGGGGCTTGGCTGGTCGGGTAAATTATAGCTTATCTGCATTTGGCTATTTGTAATAGATGAGGATGCAGGAAAGTTTAAAATTGGAGTGGCTGTTTGTGAAAAAGTTCCCTTTAAGGTGAATAAATAGAAGAGTGAAAGCAGAAATAGAGTGAATAAAAACTTCTTAAATTTTGTATTTGCTCTTCTCATAGCTTATTGTTTTTATGATGTTGAACGACTATATTTCTAGTTAGCTGTTTCCTTTCTCAAAAAAGATTCATTCTTACACAAACGTTTGTTATCAATAGTTCTTAATGACCTGTTTTATAATTTTGTTTTATCATTTCGTAATGTTGAAACAGCCTGACTGTGCATGTTTTAGATGCTAATTCTGTGGCTTAAAGTATTAAGAATTTAGAGAATAATCAAATTCTAGTGCTTTATTATTTAGAGTATGTTCTAGAGTGCCATGAGCTGTTTAAGATATTTAGAGAGTGAGTAAATAGTGGAATTGCATTAGCTGAAGCCGGTTTCAATTTTTATTTATCAATAGACGCAATTTTAATGTTAACTGTTATTTCAAATTTATTTAGAAACTTCAAATTAAGGTAAATTCAATTTGAAATAGATTTATCGTATAATTCGCATTGTGCTTAACTTAACTGAGAAATGGTGGAGTTAATTATTGAAAATAACGGGGCTGTCTTAATTAGAATTAATCGTTATTATTTAGAATAATTCTATTCATTTCTTTGCTTTTTTAGTTTTGTGTTCAATTTATAGATAAGTTTGTCTTAATAAGAAATTGACAGATCATACTTACAAAATTTTGATTGATGTCAATTTTTATCACAACAGTAGTTCTGAAATTTTGCTGGGTTTTAAATGTATGTTAATCAGGTCGTTTTGATGGTCTGGTTTTCTGACATACGTCAATGTTTAGAAGTTTAGAGAAATATTTTCTTTCATCAGGAATTACGAATAGGTCAGCATAGGAGTTTGCTGAATTACTGTCAGACTGGTTTTTGTAATTATCATTCTTGAATTATTTATAAACTAAAAAACAATTATTATGGACCCATTTGTTGGACAAATTCAACCATTCGGATTTAATTTCCCGCCAAGAGGCTGGGCTAAGTGTGACGGTCAATTGTTAGCAATTTCATCGAACACAGCATTATTTTCATTAATAGGAACTACATTTGGAGGAGATGGCAGAACTACTTTTGCATTGCCAGATTTAAGAGGTAGAAGTATTGTACATATTGGAAATGGACCAGGATTGGATTCGATCACCTGGGGTGAACAAGGCGGTAGAGTTTCTGAAACCCTTACGATCCAAAACATGCCAAATCACGATCACATGTTGGTTAATGGAACTGCAAATGTTGTAATTAGTACAACAGAAAATCCCAGTTCAGAGTCTAATGAGTCGGATAATGGAGCAAATGGATTCAGTACAGGTGGAGCTACACCAAGTATATATCAGGCGGATCCTACAAATGCTGATAAGGTTGGCGGTGTTAATATTTCTGGTAAAACGAGCCCAAGTGGTGGACAACAAGGGTTTAACATTAGAAACCCATTTTTAGGGGTTGAGATGTGTATTGCTTTACAAGGAATTTTCCCTTCAAGAAATTAATACAAATTATTTTATTCAGGGAACTCATTTTTTTGGGTTCCCTTTTTTATCTATTCTATATATGGAAAAAATTGGTGTGCTACTTCCACAATCAAAAGCATATCCTACAATCGGAAAAGACTTTGTTCGTGGGCTCAAATTAGCACTGGGAACTGAAGTTGAAATGAAAATTGAAGGGATTGGACTAGCGAACGATCCTAAGGATATCATTGATTCCATACAGAAATTGACGCATCAAGAAGATGTAGCATTGACTACTGGTTTACTTGGGCATAAGGGCTTGTCAGAGGTGCTTGACTTTGTCGAAGGAATGGATGAAACCTTGATTTATGCAGACTTAGGCGCTGTCGAACCAGAATCATTAAAAGGTAGAAGGGGCGTCTATTGCAATTCATTTGGATTGTATGATGCTTCTCATGCCCTTGGAAAGCATTTGGTGGAAAATGGGATGAAAAAAATTGCTGTTTCAACCTGCTATTACGATGCCGGATATGGTTTTTTAGAGGCAATAGAGAATGCGATTTGTAATAACGATCAAGGACAATTGGCTGGTCATTTTATTACTCCATTGAACCCTAGAGAAAATGAAGCAGAGTTAATGGCCGAGTTTGTTTTGGAATGTAAGCCCGATGCAATATTTGGGTTTCACAATGGAGTATTCGCCAAAGAGCATGCAGCATATCTTAAATTAAACAAAATTAATAAATCAACGCCGCTATATACCCTTCCTTTCTCAATCGATGAAAGGGTTTTATTAGAAAATCCTGAGGTGTTCGATGGAACAAGATGTGTTTCCTCATGGTTTCCAGAGTTGGAAAATGAAGAAAACGCAGACTTCATCAAAAGATATAAGAACGAGTATGGGAACATGCCTTCCGTTTTTGCATTGTTAGGATTTGAAAATGGACTTTTGATAGAAAAATACTTTGAAGATAAAGAATCTTTTGCCAAACCTTTTAATGGACCACGCGGAGTGATGCGTTTTGATTCTGAGACCAATAGAACTAATTGTACGCATTATCTATGGGGTTTGAAGGCAAAAGAAAATACATATATATATAATCTTGAACAGCCTCTTGAATTAGACGCTTACATTATTCCAAAAATAGAAATGGAAGATGTGAATAGTGGCATTGGAGGCTGGCATAATGCTTATTTATGTCATTAAACCTTATTATTTAGCTGCACTGGCAGTATTTTTTATTTAAAAAAAAAGATATGAGAACTAACTTTATGAAAAATTTAGTGGGACTGTTGTTCCTCTTTTTTACAATGAGTCTGAGCTTAAATGCTCAACTTGCTATTGGTGATATTGCCTTTGTTGGATTTAATGAAGATTCGGGCCCTAGCGCTTCACAGGATCACAGTTTTTCATTCATAACCTTAACAGATATTCCGGGCAATGAGGTTATTTATTTTAGCGAAGAAGGTTGGAATGATGATGCCGTTGGTTGGGTTGGTAATTCGGAAGTCCACTTAACATGGACTGCTCCGGCTGCTGGCATTTCCTGCGGAAATGTAATTTATATCACAGAATCTGCCCCTGACGTTTTTACAACTATCGGTGGAGGGACTGTTACCATTGGTGCTGGCGCAAGTTGGAATTTCAGTGGTGGAGATCAGGTATTAGCATATCAGGCGGCAACGGCGCGACCTGCAACTTCCCCGACTTTCCTTGCTGGAATCCTTACAGATGATGGTGGTGCAGGTCCAGGAATTAACCCCACAACAAAATGGAATGACAATGCGCCATATGGTGGAGCATCATCTGGACTCCCTTTTGGCTTAACCAATGGTGTCAATTGTGTTTCTCTGTTTCCTACTATTTTTACAGAACAAGATAATTCAAAATATACGGGTACCTTAACGGGAACTTCCACGGTTTTACGAGGATTGATTAATGACCGTACTAATTGGAGTACTCATAATTCAACACCATTTGATATTACGCCGAGTGGTTATACACCCGCTGTTACGTGTGTTGCAGCTTGCTCAGAACCAGATGTACCAACAATTACATTTGCACCTGGAACTATTTGTGATGGTAACAGTGCTTTATTAACCATAAGCGGTGATAAAAATGATGCCACAAACTGGCACGTTTACACAGGGTCTTGTGGTGGTACAGAAGTTGGAACAACAGCAGGATCTACAATTGTCGTAACACCTGTGCCTCCAAGTACAACTTATTATGTGAGAGGTGAAGGAGGGTGTGTAACACCTGCAACTTGTGGATCAATTGCGGTAACAACAACGGCAAGAGAAGATGCAACATTCAGTTATGGCGCATCTGCCTACTGTGTGGACGATTCAGATCCAACACCAACAATTACTGGTTTGGCAGGTGGAACATTCACAAGTACAGCTGGATTGTCAATTAATGGAGGGTCGGGTGCAATTGATTTGAGTGTATCAACTCCAGGAACATATACTGTTACTTATACAACAACGGGTCTATGCGCCGGTGATGAAGATGTAAGTGTTACAGTAAATGCATTGGATGATGCTTCATTCTCATATTCTGCATCAACTTATTGTGTGGATGCTACAGACCCAACACCAACAATTACTGGTTTAGCAGGCGGAACATTTAGCTCAACAGCAGGACTATCAATCAATGCTGCAACAGGAGCAATTGATGTGAGTTTGTCAATACCAGGTGCATATACTGTTACCTATACTACATCCGGAACATGTCCAAATTCAAGTAACGTAACTGTTACAATTAATACTTTGGATGATGCTTCATTCT
>JBFHES010000260.1:0-6338 GCA_041584015.1 Bacteroidales bacterium | reverse complement strand
ACAAGCTACTTTATTGATACCACGAACATGATTATTGAAATAGTGAAAGTTGAAGAAGATTCGATTCAATGATTAGTGTGTAAAAGTTCGCAGGTAATTTCTTAATAATTACTAGAGGCTCAATTATTACTATAAAAAAATGCCTGCTTAAACGCTATGTTCAAACAGGCAGCATATACTTTTAACCGCTTGTACTGTTCTTAAATCTAGAACGAATAAGTAACTCCGGCTGTTACGTGAAACTTTTGGGCTGGGTAATAGTTGTACACATAATACTTTGATCCGAGAACATTATTCAACTTTAAGAATGCACCAACCTTCTTAGTATATCTGTATTCAACTCCCAGATTAACATCATAAACCTCAGGTAGCTCCAGATAATTTATGTCAATCAATGAGCTAACCGGGCTAGAAACGATAATCTCCTTAGCCATGCGTTTACCCAATACAAATACATCAGCAGTAATCCATATTTTCTTCTGTAAATTATAAGCAGCTTTTAATGTTACATCAAAGTTGGGTTTATGGTAGGCATATTCTTCACTCTTAATTGTGAAATATTCATAATAGTTTGCACCTACATGCATTTCAAGCTTTTCATTCCCCTGATAAGAAATCTCGCCAAATAAATTAACAGCATCCATATCGGTATAAACCGTTCCAAAGCGATAGCCTTCATTATTCCATAGGTTTGTATTGCCTACAAACAAAGCAGCATCCTTAATCTCGTAATAACTAGCCTTAATATTGTATTGTATTTTAGAAGTTAAGATACCTTTAAACCCGGCATAAATGTTCTTCTGATAACTACTTGGTCGCACTCCATAGCCTGACCATAAGAAAGGATTTGCCGCTGAAAGTGTTTTATAGTAGTTCTTCTCCAAGTGTCCGGTAAAACCGAAATAAGACTGTAAGAATTTATCAGCTAAATTGTACTCAAACTGCAGATTTGGATAAAAGTACGTTTGTGCATTATCATCCGGATCAATCTTTATATAAGAATTAACCCCGATGGTAAACTTCCAATCCTCACCGGTGCGTTGCACCCAAGGATTAATGGTTAAGTAGATATTATTAAAAGTATCATTCACCACCTTATGTGTGTAATATCCAAAGTTTCCATCGATACCAACTAGGCTTGATTTAAATTTATCTCTTAAATTAACATCCAGCTCAACACCTTGCTCCTGTGCATCTTCCTTGTCCATGAATAAATAATAATCCAAATCAAGGTCGTATTTAATCTTACTTTTACTTGATGAGTTTGAAGCCAGCCCAACGCCACCGCTTAAGAGAATAAAATTCTGTTTAAATAAAGAATCTCTGTCAATCGAAGTGGTAGCATTCTCCAAATCGAAACCATAATATTTATAACCAAGGCTTGATAGGTCAATATTTGCATCAAATACTCTGCGCTTTTTAAGATGCTTGTTCATGAACAAACTCACTTCATTTGTATTAAAGTTTGGATAATAATCCAGATCATTGATTTTAAATTTCCCAAATGATGAGTGATGTTTGAAGGCTGTTCCCCACGCCATTTTACGCGTCGATCCGTGCACACGTACCTCTGCAAGCGGTGATAAGTCGGAACCGAACCCCAGTTTTACATAATTACCATAGTACATTTTAGATGGCTCAGGTAACATGCGAGCCGGTTTTATTGGCTCAGGAACAAAATCAGTTTTAAACTGATAAGGCACAATCTTATATTCAAATGCGGGCTTGTAGGTTGACGTATCAACGATCTGAGGCGTCAGGTTGATTTTAAAAGCCTCCGTCATTTCCCACTTTTTCTTCTTCACAACTTTTATTTCTTTGTCAAGCTGTGCGAATGCTCCAAGCGAAAATACTTGTGCGGCAAGTATCATCGAAACAATAACTATTGCTCTGTGCATCTTCGTGTGTTTTATTGATTTATTCATGCTCGTCGCCCTCCTCTTCTTCTGTATCAATATGCTGGTCTAATTCAGTTTCTTCCGAACCATCTTCTTCCATCACTTCATCAACTTCAACTGGAATAGTGTCCGGCATAAGGCTGGTATCAGCGTCTGTAGTATTAATTCGTTCATCAAGGTTTAAATCCTGTACTTCTTCGAATAGCGTTTCGGCTTCTTCGCGTTCTAATATCTCGCCCAGTTTTTCTTTAGCAACCTCAATTATTCCATCATTCGGATTGTCATAATATTGAATAACGCTTTCGAGGGTATGCCTTGCCTGGAAATTATCTTCATTCGCAACATATACATCGGCTAACAGGATAATGGCTTTTGCCAACCAAAACTGATGCGGTGAGTTTACGCGATTAAACTCCATGATTGCTTTTTCTGAATCGGCAAATTTCTCTTGCTTGAATAATATCTCAGCAATCCGGTAACTGGCTTCAGCTCCCTCCTTTGTTTGCGTATTCGCATTTATATAGTTAAACTCGTTTAATGCCGACTCCAGCTCACCTAGCGAATAGAAGCTCTTTGCTAAAACGAAATGAGCCTCGCGCTGAAGTTCCTCCGACACATCATCGGAAATAAGCACCTTGTTGGCCGCCAAAATGGCGCCACTATCTATCTTCATTTTATAGAATGCTCTCATTTGGCCAACCCTAGCTTCAAGCAAATTGTTGCGCAAATCCGCCACACTCTCCAGTTGCTGGTAATTCTCCAAAGCACCTTTATAGTTCTCAAGCTTAAAATTCAAACGACCAGCATTCAATAAAGCTTCTTCGGTAAACTTATTTCTAGGTCGGCTAATTATTACATTAAATGAAGTAAGTGCTTCCAGGTCGTCGCCCGACTCCAGGTTACAGTCTGCTTTGTAATAGTGTGCATTTAGCAGGAAGCCACCATCACCAAAATTCATAATGTATTTTTTAAGATGCTCAACTGCTTTTTCACAATTACCCAGCATGTATAAGTTCTCAGCAGAGTAGAATGTGAGAGAATCCTTCTCGGTTACAGAAACCGTTGCAATTCCGCCAAGCGTTTCTACATAAGCAAAATAATCATCCTCCTTGTGTTGATCAATATAAATATTTCTTATGCCGATAAGAGCGCTCTTTGCTTCATCGCTTTCCGGAAATTTCTCAACCACTTTTTTATAAGCTACAAGGGCATCTTCATTTTCTCTGGCATTGTAATGCACCAACCCAATTTGGTTGTAGGCTTTGCTTACAAAGTTACTCTCAGGAAACTCCTCAATAAGCGAGCGAAATACCTCCAATGCCTTCTCGTTATTTTCGAGTAACACGTAACTAGCTCCCAGCTCATACATAGCATTTACACGAAAACCACTTTCCGGAAAGTCATCAATCATTTGACGCAGCACCCAATTCTTCTTGCCAATCTCTTTTAACAAACCATAGCAAAATGCCTTCTGATAGGTTGAATAATCTGCATCGCGCATTTTCATGGCAATTGCTAGATCGTAAAACTTAACAGCATCAGCATAAGAACTCGACTTGTAATAGCAATCACCAACACGCACATAAGAATCACAAATCATGGCTTTCGATTTCTCATTCTTAGCGGTAAACTTTCTAAACCATGAGATAGCTTCTTCGTACTTCTCTTCTTTAAAGTAGGCATATGCTAAATTGTAGTGAGCCAGTGAATATTCCTTTTGCGAAATGGCGCGTGGAGCTCTTAGATATTTGTTATAATAGTCAATAGCTTCGTCGTAGCGCTTTAATCGATAGTACGATTCTCCCATCCAATAAATCGCCTGGGCTTTCATTTCAGGATTAATGTAACTATACTCCAACGACTTCTCAAAATTCATGATTGCCTTTTGATACTCTGCATTGGTGTAATACTCAACGGCTCTGTAAAACGCCACGCGTTGATAGGCTTTACGTATGTTCTCGTTCTTATCTTCAATCTTATCTAAATAAGTTAAAGCCTGACCATAATTTCTAGTTGCCATAAACACCTTCACCATGTAGTCATAGGCCATATTGGTATATTGTGAATTCGGGTACTTACGCACAAACTCATCAAATATTTTTATGGTTTGACTAAACGGAGAATACGATAACTCGAAGCTTAACTTTGCATCATTAAAAAGAGACTCCTCTGCAATGTTCTCATCAAAGTCCATTTTTGCCGCAGATGAAAAAGCCATTTGAGCTTTTTTGCGCTCACCAGTCTGCAGGTAGCAATCGGCAATGTGGAAATAAGAATTCTGCGAGAGCAAGGTTTCTCCGCGAGCCACCTTATCAAAATTCTCAATGGCCAATGCTAAGTTTCCCGTCCGGTAATATGCATAACCCAATTGGTAAATTTCTTCGCGGGTGTATGACTCTGTAAGCTCTTTATACTTTTGCAAATAAGGAATTGCCTCAGTAAACTCATTGGTTCTAAAATGTGCCTCACCAATAATGCGTGCAATCTCCGGAACTCTTTTATCAGTTGCCTTACTTAATAAATCAGGGCCTAACTCTTTAATCTTTTTATAATCGCCTTGCTCAAAATAAATTTGAATCAAATAATAAGGCACCAACTCAACATAATCTTCATCTGTAAGCAGTTTCTCAAAACCATTAAGTGCTGTTTGATAGCTCCCCTCCTTGTAGGCAATATGCGCATAGAAATAATTGGCCGCCGCATTATATTCCGAATCCACATCTTTAATTTCATAAAATGCTATTCGTGAATCTTCAAACTCCTCCTTTACAAAATGACTGTATCCTTTCTTGAAGTGATACTCAATTCGTTGTTCACGAGTCAGTTCAGACTTATCAACCTTCGTCATCCACTTTATTACCTTGGCATAACTCTTCTTTTGATATTGCAATTTACCCATATCAAAGTACAGCAAGTTCACCCTACTATCTAGCGGATGATTTGTTATAAAGCTTTCTAACTGATATTCAGCATCCCTTGCTTTGGTAAGCAGTGCGCACTGCGCTACAAAATACTCCGCATCAATACGGCGCAACATATGCGCATCGCCGGAGTTTTGAATAAACTGCACAAATAACTGACGAGCAGCACCGTACTTTTCTTTTTCGTACAATGAAACAGCCTCATTAAAGTCCAGCAGCTCATGATCGTGCACCAACGACTTTTGAGCGCTTAAGGCAAGTGGCAGCATCATTACGACTGCAAGTAATAAACTGATTACTAATTTATTTGATCTCATATATTTATGATAAATATGTATTGGGTAAAGATATGAAACTATATAGCGATGTTTTGATTCTCAAGGCCCTTGTTTTTAACCTTGTTTTTAACAATAAACTGTTGATTAGCTTATTTTATTATTGGACACTTCTATTGCACGCGTAATTATTGCAATGTCAAGGCATGCAAGTATGAAACTCAACATTCAATATATTTTGGATCGACCTCATTTTTTTACTTATATCTTTTTACTTTTGCTGAACTTCAGTTTATGAAGGAGAGAACATAACAAGTGATATCATATGACATTAGACGCAATTATAGATGTACGCGAAGTTTCAATTTACCAACAGGATAAATTGATTATTGCTAACCTGAATCTGAAAGTTACCAAAGGCGAGTTGGTTTATTTGATAGGAAAAGTAGGTAGCGGTAAAACGAGTATTATTAAAACCCTATATGCCGAATTGCCTTTGTTCAAAGGAGAGATTGATATTGCAGGTTTTCATATTCACGACATTAAGCATAGTAAAATCCCCTACCTCCGTCGTAAATTGGGTATCGTATTTCAGGACTTTCAACTGCTCACAGACAGGAGCGTTTTCGAAAATCTAAAATTCGTTTTAAAGGCAACCGGCTGGAAAAAGAAGGACGAAATACGCAAACGTATTCAAGATGTATTAGAGAAAGTTAGTCTGCTTGATAAAATGTTTGTTATGCCGCATGAACTTAGTGGAGGAGAGCAACAGCGTGTTGCTATTGCACGGGCCTTGTTAAACGATCCGGAAGTTATTTTAGCTGATGAGCCCACAGGAAACCTGGACCCGACAACTTCTGAAGAAATTCTAAAATTATTGATTGAGATTAGCAATTCCGGACGTGCAGTTATGATTGCCACACACGACTATGCTATGATAGAGAAATTCCCTTCCACCATTTACAAATGCGAGAGTCAGCGTTTGATCGAAGTAAAAACAACAACCAATACTTCCGATGAAGAACTATTAAATCGATTCATCCAAAAACAAACAGGAGAGTAAATCGGTTTAAACACATTCATCTGTAAATGCTATATTATTTCACAAACTACCCGTGATTTGATACTTTATACTATTTGCAGTATTGATACCTAAACAAAATAAAGCATGAAATATAATTTCGACGAAGTAGTTGACAGGAAAGGAACAGGAGCATTTAAAACTGATGGCCTTGAGATGATTT
>JBFHES010000259.1:0-6407 GCA_041584015.1 Bacteroidales bacterium | reverse complement strand
GCAGAGGCTGCAAACACGTCGGTTAATCGGTGTAAACGCGACTTCTTCTCACTCATCACTATATCATCGTCCCAACGAGACGCTGTTGCTCCCGGACGTGGCGAATAAACAGCAACATAAGCCATATTAAAAGCAAATTCTTCCATGGCCTTGCTGGTATTCATAAACTGCTCTTCGGTTTCACCAGTAAAGCCAACTATAATATCGGTGAATATTGTTGATTGTGGAATTTTCAAACGAATGTATTCCACTATCTCGCGATACTTTTGCAACGAATGCTTACGGTTCATACGCATCAGCATTTTGTCGTCGCCTGATTGAAGCGGCAAATGAATTTGCTTGCCCAAGCATTTGTATTCGGCAATTACATCAATTACATCATTGCCCATATCGCGCGGATGCGGAGATGTGAAGTAGACCCAAAAATCTTTGCCCGATTCGTCTCCAAACTGGCCAATTTCCTTCATTAACTCAGCAAAACTAATCTCAGCTCCTTTCTTGTCTAATCCATAGGAGTTAACATTCTGCCCAAGTAAGGTAATCGACTTGTATCCATCATTCACCAAGCGTTTAACTTCAGCTATAATTTCTTGTGATGATCTTGAAACTTCGCGACCACGTGTGTAAGGTACCGCGCAAAATGTACAGAATTTATCGCATCCATTTTGTATTGGAATAAAGGCCTCGAAACTTGAGGCATATTCGGGTTTGATATCCCAGAAGGTATCAATATCCATTGCATTCTCATCGAGCGACAATTGAATATCTTTTGCGCTAATATTCTTGCCTTGCTCACTTAGAATTGAAAAATCGAGGGTAAAAGGTTGTTTTGCTTGTTTGCCTTCAATTGGCCCTTCAATTGGGCGAACAGATGCCGGAGTAACAACCCCGTATTGCTTAATCATATCAGGAAACTGCGGCAACTCATTCATTGTAAAAATAATGTCGAAGAGTTTTAAGAATCGAGCTTCGTCGGCTGGCAACACACACCCTGAAATAAATGTAATCAGGCTCTCTCTATCCTTACGCTTGTTCCATTTAAAAATTCTTGAATAAACTTTATCAATGGCTTTTTGCCTTACAGAACAGGCAAGTACTCCCAGCAAGTTGGCTTCTTCCTCACTATCTGTCCAGGTAAATCCCATTCCTTCAATTACGGTCTTCACCCGCTCACTATCAGACTTATTCATCTGACATCCCAATGTCACTAAATGATACTTCATTTTCCGTTTGTATTAAATCAGGAACAATCCCAAAAAATCAGCCTGCAAATGTATAAAATAAACTTCTTAGAAATAAACCTCAGCGTGGATATTCTCAGACGGAACTCCTTGTTCTTCAAGGATATCAAAAACATCGTTAATCATATCACAGTTCCCGCACAAATAGAACAGACTGTCTTTCGGTGCTTTATTAAAGTTTAAATAATCGGTAACACGACCATAGAAATCGCCCTTCCCTTCGCGCGAAGCACAAAGCACGTACTTCCCTTTCTTAAAATGCTCACGCTCATAGGCCTCTTCTGCATAGCTTGTTCCGTGTAACATGGTAAAATCTAACTTAGGATATTTTCTTACCATACTATGAAAAGGAGAAACTCCTGTACCGCTTGCTATAAAATAATACTTTCGCTCTTTTACCTCGTCGCTTTTCAACTGAAAAAAGCCGAACGGCCCTTCCAGTTCAAGCTCATCACCAGGCTTCATTTTTTTCAAATCCTTTGACACCATACCATCTCGCACTTCACGAATAAGTACTTCCAGAAAGTCATCGGTGGGTGAGCTATAAATTGAATAGTCGCGCTTATCAATAGTTCTTGCTTTTCCAATACTTATATATTGTCCGGGAATAAACTCCAGGTTGTTTCGCTCCATGCGCAACACGTATGTAGATTTAGTAAGATTTCTTACTTCGAGAACCTTATGAATTTGCACTTCGGTGAGTGTATTGTTCTTCTTCATTACTTAAATAAACTTTTTAATTAATGTGGATGTCTAACAAGAATGAAAGACAATTGTTTAGCTTAAAAAATAAATGTGATATATTTTACAATTGATGTAAGTAGCTTACTTCTTTTTACTGTTTTTAAAATCTTCAATTAATCCATCAACCAACCACTTGGCAACTGCATCTCTGTTGTCCTTTTTTATCAATCGCTTTTGATCGCGTGGATGATTTATATTTCCCAACTCAATATAACTTGCCACCGGATGCGAATACTTTAACATGTACAGCCCGCGAGCAGAAACGCTCCCCTTGTATCCCCTTGTTGGCTGATACTTTTTATACTTAGCCTTAAAGGTCTCAAGTAAAGTATTATTAAGCGCTTTGCCTTTTTTACTCTTTTTTGCATGATAAAAAAACACATCAATATCTTCACCTTTATTTCGCGAATCGACGTGAATAATGATTGCACGTTGATACCTACCTTTGTATTTTTTATATAACTTGTTAACGATGTTTTTTCGCTGTGCCAAACGTGCATTTTGGTTCAATGGTATTTTCTTATCAGGATAGCAATATTCATCCCTATCTACCTTTAATATGGCCTCATCTCTAATACCATCGTCCGGATCGCGAACAATCACATAAACTAACGCACCGTGCTGTATCAAATATCGAGCGGCTCTTAAGGTAACATCATAGGCATATTCGTCTTCGCAAACTGTTTGTTTGTTGTATTTGCCAACAGCTCCAGGATCGGGTCCGCCATGTCCTGCCACCATGTAAAAAACAGCTCCGGACAATTGGTTGTCAATAATTTCAACTTTTTTATATTTTTCACCAAAGATTGCATAGGTTTTTATCTGTTTATTAGAATTTGAGCTGGTACTTACCATTTCTTTGGCAATAGGTAATTTATACTCATTGCCGGCAAAAATCCGGTGCTCCTTCCCTATCTTCGCTTTGTTAAGCTCAATAAAAGCATCTGTATACTTGTCTGGCGATAAGCCATGATCTTTTAACAAGGAATGAATCCCATCGCCAGATTTAGCTTTTACAACCTTATTCTTAGGAGCCTGTGCGGAAGCTATTCCACTTAGCAACACAAACAGCAACAGCGTGCTTAACAATTTAAGGGTATTCAGTTTCGCAAACAAAATCTTCACTTAATATAATTATATGCTACTAAATTGGAGCATTTAGAGTGATATACAAACAAATATGAGTAATTGTTTTCCACATAATTTCAAACAGTCGGTAATAGACATAAATGCATTGCCACAAAAATAAAAGAACCGGAACTTATGAGTTCCGGTTCTTCGCTTCAACCTTCTATTATTTTTCTATGGAACATTTATTTAAGATCACGCCCTGTAGCATGATCATCCCATCGCATTTTCCTTTAAGCGTAAGTTCGTCACCAACAGAAATATCACTTATCAGAGCTCTTGAATTACGCTGAAAATCTGCATCTAAGGTGGCGCTCACACCACTAAACTCATCAAGAAGCACATAGGTAATTGTTCCATCGGGATTGTTTGTTTTATCTACTAGAGTACCACTTGCAGCAACTACCTTATTTAAATACATAGCATTTGCAGCTGTTTCATCGTTCTCAAATGCAGCAACCAACTCTAAGGCAGTTATAGTAATATCGGCCTTGGCTCCTACAATATCCTTGTGTGGCTTATTGTACATAAAATAGCCAACCAAACCTCCAACGAGCAATAGCAATAAACCAATGGCTAAAACAACTCTAATATTCATAATCTATTTTTTATAAGGTGAAAACTCCATATCCACATTTACATCCAGATTTTTGGCAATTTTATCGGCAACCATTTTGGGTATCTTAATATCAAAATCAGACGGCGAAACCGAGAATTTACCCGTTACACGCACCTTGTCTCCTTTCACATTAATATTCATTTTAGTTTCCACATCCTTAGGAGTTCCATGAATAGTTAATGCTCCACTAACAGCAGCCTCATAGTCGCCATTTTTGCTAAAATCCACTTCCTCTATGTTTGTGATTGAACCTTTAAATTTTCCTTTCGGAAATTTATCAGATTCTATATAATTCTCATTAAAATGCTCTTCCATCAGTGCTTTCTCAAACTCAAACGATTTCATTAACACCGACACTACTACTTCCCCATTTTCACTATCGATTATTGCCGACGACTGATGGTTGTGTGCTTCAATATCTTCAACAGCCGTTGATGAAAAGAACCAGATATGTCCGGTTTTAGATAGATACTTTTGAGAGTAAGTTACAGTAGATAATAAGCTAACAATTAAAAAAGCAAGGATTGATCTTTTCATTTTCTTTAGTTTTGATTAATACTTATCAAACAAGAGCAAACACATTTTGGTTTAAACTGGTGTGTTAATTATTAGACACTTTCTGTTAAAGAACTGTTATCAACTGCAAGTCAATTCCGCTTTCGCAGCATTTGCAAGAACGAATAGAGTTTGCTATTTGTTTTTGAAATAGAAAAATAAGCTTGTTGCTGAGCCCCAAAACTTCTGTTACGAATTTCAATGTTTTCCATCATACTACCTTCAAAATCGAAAGTTCGATTTTCTGACATTGCAAATAATATGAGTTCCCAGTAGAGCATATATTCGGCGCCACTTTGCCGCAATTCCGGATCTGAACTACCTAACAACAAGTAGCACGTGGAAGCATCGAAAACCACCATAGCAATTGCATGAACAGCACCCGTCTCATCATAAGCCTTCATAAGCTTGACACTATTTTGTCTTCCGGCATTTTCGTATATTTCAGCTACTAGCTGTTTGCTATAAGGTACTTTTAGTTCTTGGCGTTGAAATGTTTTCGAATTGATTTGATAAAATAAATCAATGTCATCAAATTCCTCTACTTCAATTTGATTCTTTCGTGCTTTGGTAATATTCTTTCTTGCCGATTTTTCAAGATTGGCCCACAATTGATCTTCTGTAAAATTGGGTTTAATCACATAAGAATATCTGGTTGATTGCTTAAACCCTTTCCAATAAAAAGGCAACCAATTTTTTATCCGAGATGAGAAATGCTGGTGAAAGTAATCATATTCAGGAAGCGCTTCAATAAGCTCCGTCATAACTTTTTTATCAAAGGAGAGTTTGGCGTTTTCACTCATTCCATCCGGATAATTGATCCAGGGACCAAGAGTTTGGGTTAATACAGGCATTGCAATAATTCTGAAGCCAAACTTAGTACTTAACACAAACGGAAGTGCGGCAACTATTTCCTTATTCTTCACAACAAGCACAACATCCCAACCAGATGTTCCACAAACAGTATCGAGCCACCACGCTTGACTAAACAAAGGGATACTTTTATTTTGTTTGCAAAGATGTCGATATGTTACTTTTGGATTATTCAAGATATTTTAGTGCCAATACTAACCGGATTATGTAATGCATCAAAAATAAGCAAACGTAAAGATTGCACCTTATTATATGATGAATATTTCAACAATACCTTAAAAGAGTTTTTTTGAATAACAAAAAAAGTGATAAGTATCACTAAATTGTCTGAACAGATGTACAAACTCACCCGAATAAATAATTCCAAAAAACAGTTAAACTTAAGATATAAACAACTGACCTACAGAAACGTAAAGCATATAAAATAAAAAAGCCCCTCGGGGAGAGGGGCATATCAACTAACTAACTATTAAGACGTTTTGTGTGACTAGCCTTTACCACAAAACAGTACAAATATACGACATTTGTATAATGCCCTCCAAATATTTTTAAAAATCTTTTCAAAAAATATTTAATTCTCATTTAAAAACAAGTTTATGAAAGTGCGAAACTATTTGTAATTGAATCATTTCTAGCGTCAACAATGACATTATTGTATCCAAAAAAAAGCAATAAAAAAACCCTGCTATTAGAAATAACAGGGTTTGAAAGTTGTCCGACAAGGACTCGAACCTTGACTGTATGGACCAAAACCATAAGTGCTACCATTACACCATCGGACAGTCCTTCTTAAAAAACGCGTGGCAAAAGTACTACTTTTTTAGAATCTGCAAACACTTTCTCAATTTTTTTTAATCATAATCCTTTAATAAAATCATAAAATACCTACTTTCGCTTTTTTACAAACAGTGAATACAAAATTCCAAAATATTGAAAATGAAAAGTTTCAAACTACTCAATAATACATTCGGCTGGTTAGCATTTTTTATTGCTGCAATAGTCTATTTATTAACTATGGAACCGACAGCCAGCCTTTGGGACTGCGGTGAATTTATTGCCACAGCATTCAAGCTTGAGGTGGGCCATCCTCCTGGCGCTCCCTTATTTATGATTCTTGCCAGATTCTTCTCCATGTTTGCAGCGAGCAATGAAGATGTTGCTATGATGATTAATAGCATGTCAGCCCTGGCCAGCGCCTTTACAATCTTGTTCTTATTCTGGACGATTACTCATATCTCACGAAAAAT
>JBFHES010000258.1:0-6422 GCA_041584015.1 Bacteroidales bacterium | reverse complement strand
ATATGTTCTACTGCTCAAAACTGCACTATCCGTATTTCTTTTGCTACCTTTAGCTATCATATTAATAAGACTATAAATGCTCGGTATCCGCAGCCATACGAACAATCCATATTTTAACATTGCAAGCGAAGAGCATTTGCTTCGAAAATTTACCGATGATGTTTTTATGCTTTATACAAATACCAATTCGGTGATTGTTGGTAAACATCAAAACACCATGGGTGAAATAAATCTTCACTATGTAAAGGAAAATAACTTACCGGTTATAAGAAGACTATCGGGCGGAGGCACCGTTTACCACGATTTACAAAACCTTAATTTTGCCTTCATTCAAAATGGTGAAGACGGCAAACTCATTGATTTTAATAAGTTCATAAGTCCGATTATTCAATTTCTGAAAACAAAAGGAATTACCGCTACAGCTGGTAAACGAAACGATATTATTGTTGATGGCAAAAAGATATCTGGCAACGCTGAACACGTTTTTAAAAACAGGGTGTTGCATCATGGAACCCTGCTCTTCGAATCCAATCTGGACGCACTGAATAAATCAATTAAAGTAAATCTGGATCAGTTTACTGATAAATCGGTAAAATCGAACCGCAGCGTTGTTACCAATTTAAAGCCAATGCTACCGGATAATTATTCGCTGGAGCTATTTACTAAGGAGCTATTCGAATTTGTGCTAAACACCTATGAAGATTCGCATGAATATGTTTTTTCTGATGAGGATAATAAAGCCATTAACAATCTTATAGAAACCAAATATGCAACCTGGGATTGGAACTTTGCCTACTCACCAAAATATGAGTTTTCTAAAACCATTAGCATCAATAATTATGACTTCAGTTTCAAGCTAAATTTCGAAAAAGCCAAACTCACTAATTTGGAGCTGATAACTGAGCATCCTGATTTTATTGATTTCAATAAAAACGCTCCATTATTTGTTGGACACAAACACGAACCCAGCGATCTATTGAAAGTGTTAGCATCTCAGGAGTTAGCTATTTACTGGAAGAATTGTACTCCAGAGGAATTCTTACATGGTTTTTATTAGTTCACTTTAAAGCAGCTAATCATGAGTGAATGCATCTCTAAACAGTTTATAAAAAATGGAATACTAGTCGACAATGGTCTCTTTAAGTCCGATTGGATTTATTCAGGCGCGGCTATTTACGAAGTTTTTAGAATCATTAAAGGTGTGCCTCTTTTCTGGAACGAACATTACGACAGGCTTCTTAGTTCGGCTTCTATTGCCGAAATGCAAGTTGTGTTCAATCAAAAGGAAATCTCCAGAATGATCGAAGATCTCCTTGTACAGAATGAGATCTCAGTTGGAAATATTAAACTGGTTTATAAGATCCATGATGGATCGCCTTTACTCCTTATTTATGAGGTAGCGCACAAATACCCAACCGCAGAGCAATACAAGCTTGGGGTTAAAACCGTAAGTTTGCATGCTGAGCGGAATAAGCCAAACGCCAAAATATTAAACCAGAGCCTTCGCGACCAAACCAATCAGATTATTAAATCACAAGATATTTACGAGGTACTCCTACTTGATAAAAATGGCAACATTACAGAAGGAAGCCGATCGAATATTTTCATGATTAAAGATGGTGAAATTTACACACCACCTGTCGCCAATGTGCTACCCGGCATAACCCGACAGCACGTTATTGCCTTATGTGCAAAACTTGGATATCGGCTATTGGAGCGCTCCTTGCCAATTAATCAGGTGCCAACACTTGACGGATTATTTATTACCGGAACTTCACCAAAGATATTACCCGTAGCAGCCATTGATTCCTTTGAGTTTAATTACGAGAGCATTCAGCTAAAACGCCTGATGCTGGCCTTTGACGAATTAATAGAGGCGGAGATAAGGGATGTAGCAAACTAACTATAACACAACATCGAGACATAATCCACAACTTCATCCAACGAAACCGATAGCTGCTAAGTTAAAATCAAGCGTTAGAAACTACGACCAACTAACTGACAAAAAAGAACTTTGCACATTTGACGGACTATCTTCTCTTTTCCAGACGAAACCTTCTCTGGTCGTTCATTATTAATCAGGCCAGATCACAAGCGGTAGGTCAACTTTACATAGCGATATCCTGGTTCAAAATTTTACAATGGATATAACTGAGGAAGTAATCAATGACATTGTATTGGCGGATCATAATAATGGAACAAATGGAATTCGGAACACTGAACTTGGGATTTAGTTACGAGATATTGGACAATAATAAAATGGCTGTTGTAACAATTCTAGCAAACTGCGCTGCAGTTTCTGTTTTAATTACCGCCGCAACAATGGCATATGAAAGAACGGCTGCTCGTGATGGATGTCAGGAACAATATGCTGCCTATAACGCCGGTTACCCCATCTCTTGTCATTATCATTACCAAAGAGGACTTTGGGGAGGCGATTGTGCTGTCTATTATCCGCAATAAATTCAGTTTAATATTTCATATAAATGTTAAAACTGAAGAGCACATAAAACTTTATGTGCTCTTCAGTTATCTTGATATAAATTTATTATATTACATAATGAATACTTCACAATCGGAAAAGTTTGAGTTAACTCTAAGTGTAGCAAAAGCTAATATTTATGGTTTTCTTTTAACCTTGCCGCTTTGCTTATTACTCTTTCTGATTTTTTATAATTTCACTTATTTGAATGGAAATGATAGTTACTTGTTCAACCTTACCTATCTGGTAATAAAAGACAATATACTACTAGTAATCTCTGGAGTCCTGTTTACAATTCTTGGTGGAATTTTAATTCATGAACTATTACATGGATTATCGTGGGCTTTATTTACTACAAAAGGTATTCAATCTATCAAGTTCGGTGTCATGAGGAAAAGTCTTACACCCTATTGTCATTGTAAAGAGCCGTTAACAATTTATCAATATATCACAGGCATTTTGATGCCTGGTGTTCTGCTGGGAATTATTCCATCAATAATTGGAATAATATCTGGCTGGATCGAAGTATTTATTTTTGGTCAATTATTTACGTTGGCAGCTGCAGGTGACTTTGTTGTGTTATTTATGATACGGAATGAAAAAGGTAGCAGTACTATTATAGATCATCCAACAAAAATTGGCTGTATTATAACAACTAACTAAACATGAGATGAAAAGAATATTTTATTATCTGTTTTCGATCGCATTTTTCCTAAGCTGTGCTCCAGATGCTACAACGGGCAGTTCGATTATATATGAAACGAATACTAATGATTTTGATTCCTATCAAAGCTTTGTACGAAAATCTGTTGATTTATTAAATCACGATTCTATAGAGTCTTCATTGAAGGCAACCTACAGTTCATTAAATGAAGATGGATTTAACTTTTGGATTAAATGTGACACATTTATGACTGATAAAGAAGATCGAGTTGTGGTCTCAGTTTTTCTTGATCATGATTCGGATGTAAATGAAGATGCATTAATTGCTGTAAAGCTATATACTCAGACAATTCAAATAGAATTAACTAGGTTAGGACTTGTAGCCTTATAAACATATGAAAGCTTGATAAACCTCTTCTGATCAGCTTAACTATAACACAACATCGAATAATAATCTACAATCTCATCGCTATCTACTGCAGTCTCTCCTGATTACACTCTTAGAAGTACTTCATTTTTTATTTTGCCAGGAATCCTTAGTTCACAATTATTTTGCTTGTCAATGTTTTCTTCTCTGTTTTTAATTGAATCATATACATACCCGTTGTTAGATTGTTAAGTCGTATAGAATACGAATTATTTCCAGAAAGTTCTCCCTGTTGAACAAGCTGTCCGTTTGGTGATATGATTGAATATCTCACAAACTCAACTCCTTTGATTGATAACAATTCACCACTAGGCACAGGATTGGGAAAAACTGCTACCTCATTATCAAGATCAAAATTCGGAACTGATAAAACAACATCGGCAAGTAATTGAGAGGTCCAGTCGAACTGTGAGTTAAAAGAACTCAAACCCGTTAAAGCAACAGTACCATTGTCAAACACTTGAATTGAAGAAACTACATCATCGCCGTTTGCAATACCATTGTAACGATAAATACCATTTGACACACCATTTGTTGAATCAATTTTCAGAACCACATAATCATAATCCGATGCAACACCAAGACCCTGGCTTTGTCCACCAACGTAAATATTTCCATTTTTTAATGTAATGCAATTAGCGATATCGGCATTGTTGATTTCATATTCATATCTATTTTGCCAAATCAAATTTCCTGTGACATCATATTTTATAGTTAGTATATCAGCATTGGAATAATTAGGTGTTCCATATTCGTCTCCATAATGTCTGCCTGTAATATAAATATTACCATCCGAATCCTGGATTGTCGCTCTTATTTCGTCTCCACTTACATTGCTCGGAAGATTAGTTCCATAGTAATTGCTCCAAAGGACTGTTCCGTCGAGGTTTGTTTTAGATATTCTATATTTTGTAAATGCTGTTATTAATAAAGTGTTATCAGCAGTTAATTGAACATTATTAATCCCATTTTCAAGACCAGTGTTCGTGTTGATAGTTATGTTATTGTTCAAATCCACTTTGACTAATTGATTTTCATAACCGAAAAGAAATGCTGTATTGCTGTGAACGAAAACGTCGTATGCAAACCGTCTGATTTCTGTATTTGTATTGAATTCACGCTGCCATAACTGGTTACCATTCGATTCATAAACGTACAAGTATGGAAGCGTTTCTGTAGAAATCACACAATCTCCTAGCTCAGGATAATCATATTCTTTATATGCTGTCATAAAAAAGCTTGTACCATTTACTAAACCCAAAGAACGCGGAGTAAAAGAGGTATCAGCAGCGTTGGAAATTTGTTCAACCCAAAGTAAGCTACCATCTAAAGCATATTTTTGAAGAACGATTTTTGACTTGTAAAAACCAAGTTGTTCCTTTTGCAATAAGTAAACATGATTCAAAGAATCAAACTTATAATCAATCAAGGTATTATTGAATACAGAGTCGTTCCCATAAGTCTGAATTGAAATCGTGTCACCGGTCAGGTCGTAATTTACGATTAGAAGTCTTTGTCCATCAACAGTATTTTTTCTCCCAATTACCTTTATCGTATCGGACACAGTCTGAATTTCTGGTTGTTCAGAATAATAATAAGAAAGTTCGGCAGTAAAATCTTCAGACCAAATAAGTGTTGATTGCGAATAGGTTGTTGCACACAATCCAATCATTGCTAAAATCAATGTCAGTCTTTTCATTATCATTAGTTTCACTTTAAAGCACTTAACTATAACACAACATCGCAATATAATCCACAACTTCATCGCTATCATTTGCTGTCTCTCCTGAGTGCCCTCTTCGTAGCACCTCACATTTTGCATCCTTAGCTACCAATTTGGCATATTCAATAAGTGTCATAACCGGAGCATAACCGCACATACTTACTTCTCGCCACAGCACTTGCTGATACACGCCCGCTGCATTCATCTTAAGAATCTCGTTAAGCACATACTGGTCCTGCCTGGCTCCTTCTTCCGGACTAACGTGATGTGAAAAATCGGATGATGCTATCACCAATATTTTTCGGCCAGTCTCTATAACTGCCCGATGCAATAAACCAGCAATTTTACGTGCATTATCATGGTTCTGCTGAAGAATTGAGATGGGCACAATTTTAAAATCTGACTGAAGAAACTTTTTTAAGAATGGCAAAATCACCTCGCCGGAATGCTCGAACTTATGCGCAATTGTAGAAAAAGGCAGATGTAATAACTTCTGAAATTCCAGGTCAACCTCAATTAATCCATAAGGCGTTTCCCAGGCTTCGTTTATATCTAACGAGATATTCTCGCCATAACCCGTATGATTTGGATTGACAATAATTACAGTATCAAAATCTTGTTCTGAGCGCTTTAGAATCTCGAAAAAATGAAAAGCATGCGGACCTGAATAGCTGTATCCTGCATGAGGAACAACTCCTCCAATAATTTGCCTGCTCGCCAATTTGCTGGCAAGTTGATGAGTTTCGCTTGATTTAAACTGCTCAAATAATTTATCCAAATCCTGTTTATGCCTGGGATAAAAGCGACCGCTTACGTATGCCTCTCTAACTTTCATAAGCAAATGAAATTAAGGTTTGTAATCTGTGCTAACAAAACTATATTCAAATTTAAGTATTTCTATTGATAATCAAGCTTTCGCAATTTTTACATAATCCATCCATCGTTAAACCAGGGAAATCAACCACATACGCCTTTCTTCTAATGGCAAGGTTTCCACACATTGGGCAGTAGGTGTTTTGGCCAACATCAGAGCTTAAGTTACCCAGATAAACATAAGTAAGGTATTTCTGAGCGAGCTCGAATAAGGTGTAAAGTGTTTTTTCAGATGTTGGTCTTACATTCAGTTT
>JBFHES010000257.1:0-6513 GCA_041584015.1 Bacteroidales bacterium | reverse complement strand
CTTGCCAGTTACTTTTAACGGAAACGAGACCTGGTTGTCATGGAATAAATCAAGTGATGATCATACAAGCGATACGGCTTTAAACTACAACGTGTATTTGAATAGTCTGGTTGATGGTAATCTTGCGCCGGCTATGTCAGATGTATCGAGTGGATTTAGAATGTTGCCAGCAATGGGAAATGCTTCGCAAGATACAACCTGGCGATTCGACGAGTTACCCGGTGGAGTTTACGAGTGGGGCGTTCAGGCCATTGATCATGCCTTTGTTGGATCTGGTTTCTCATCGGCCGACACCTTCTTGGTGTTGAAATTTAATCCGGGAATGCTCGATTTTGAAGAACAACACATTGCCGCAACCGATGAATTCATGACTTCAATTTTTGTTAATTATTCGAATCAAGCGGTGGAGATTAGCAGTCTTGCCAGTTTGAGTCCACCCTTCTATGTTCAGGGGATTTCCTTACCTTATATCGTAAATCCTTCCGATACCTTTAGCCTGCCTGTTTATCTTGATCGATCAGCAGCACCTGGCTTTTATACTGACAGTGTTGAACTAATTATTGATGGTGTTACGCACTTTATTGCGCTTGATGCTCATTTGCAGTTACAGTTTGAAGAAACGAATATTGGAATCTTTGGTGGTCTGCAAAGTACCATGATTGAATGGGGCGATTACAATAATGATGGCTATGCCGACGTGATGGTTTGTGGCTATAACTCATCAAATGGAAATAGGGAGTCGAACCTTTATCGCAATCAAGGTAATGGTACGTTTGCCTTGGTTACTGGAACACCCTTTACCGGATTGTCCGATGGATCTATTAATTGGGTAGATATGGATAATGATGGCGACCTGGATTTGTTCTTGTCTGGAGCCAACGGTTCAAGCACTGCCTTTTCAGCAGTTTATAAAAATGTGAATGGTAGTTCATTTGTTCAAATGACTTCTACAGGAATTGCCAATGTACGCTTCTCCGCTTCTGATTGGGGCGATTACGATGGCGACGGCGATTATGATTTGTTGCTCGCAGGTGCTATATCAAGTAGTGTAACCTATCTGTACAGGAATAATGGTGCATTCAGCTTTACGGCCGTTAGCTCAGGTGTAACAACTGTTCATAATCCATTGGTTGAGTGGGCAGATTATGATCAGGATGGAGATGTAGATTTATTGCTTGGTGGTTATACCAGTTCAGGCGACGTGCTTAAGCTTTACGAAAATAACGCCGGAGTATTAACCGAGCTTACAACGGCCAATTTAAACGGTATGGATGAAGGCAACGTTGATTGGGGCGATTATGACAGCGATGGCGATCTTGACTTGCTGCTGGTTTGTCAGAATAATGTTAGTCCGCTGGTTTATCGAAACGATGGCAATGGGCAATTCTCAGCCTTACCAACCATTTATTATCCTTACTTCTCCTACGGCGATGGTCATTGGGCTGATATGGATAATGACGGAATGCTCGATATTCTAGTCACCGGTAAAACATCTAATCTTGAGACAGCCATTGTCCTAAAGGGGATGGGCAATGATAGCTTCGAACCGTTGGACCATACTTTAGTAACAGGGTATAAATACAGTTCAATTGCTCCATGCGATTATGACAACGATGGCGACCTGGATTTTCTTTTAGCCGGAACCAACAGCAATGTGAATGGTGCCAAGCTTTATAAGAATAATAGTGTTACCGTAAATGCTCCGCCACAGGCACCTGATGGTTTAAATGCCGTGTTTACAAATAATAAGGTGGTATTAAGCTGGAATAGAGCTACGGATGATCACACAGCTTCAGAAGCCTTAGGTTATAATGCTTATTTATTTAAAATGGGTGGCGATACACTTTGGGCCTCCATGTCCAACGCGGCCAGTGGTCAAAGATTGGTTCCTGGTATGGGTAACTGTTATCAGGATACAAGCTGGGTACTTCACAGCAATTTTGATGCTGGTTATTACGGTTGGAGTGTTCAGGCGGTTGATAATGCTTTTAACGGATCTGCATTTGCTGCCGAAGCAAGTTTTGGTAAGTTAGGTTTTACACCGGGCGGACTTGATTTTGGATCGCATCTGGCGAATGAAACAGAGCCGCAGCTTTCGGCAGAAATTGTTAATCTATCGAACCAGCCTATTCTTATTGATAGTATGTCGCTTGCCACAAATGCATTTTTGGTGAATAATATTACCTTCCCAATTAGCATTGTACCTGCTGATACCTTTGGCATAGATGTGTCTTTTAATCTAAATAATTACGACGGCATGTATCACGACACCTTATTAATGTTTGCCGGACAGGATACATTTATTTTGTATTTGGAAGGTCGTCTTGAGATATTTTCCGAACTGACTAGTTCGATAATTCCCCAGTTGTACGATGGAATGACTGAATGGGGCGACTACGATAATGATGGCGATCTTGATTTTATTATCACCGGAAACGGAACATCGCAGTTCTATAGAACTACCCGGATTTACAAGAATCAAGGCAACGATATTTTTGTAGATATCAGCGGCAATAGCTTTACACAAATTAGAAGTAGTTATGTTTCCTGGTGTGATGTGAATAATGATAATCTGCTTGATTTCTTAATTTCCGGTGAGTCAAGCTCTACGAGAATTACCGAGCTGTATATTAATCAAGGGAATGATGCCTTTGCAAAGTTAACAACATTTAATCCGGAAGGCCTTGTAAGTGCTTGTCATGCTTGGGGAGACTTTAACGGCGATGGTTTAAAAGATTTAGCGATAAGCGGATGGAGCAACTCAAATGCCTCCATCACCCAGATATTTGTAAACGAAGGAAATAATGTATTCACCGAATTACTTGGACATCCTGTTCCGGATATTTCCGGAGGTAGCTTCGAGTGGGTAGATTACGATGCCGACAACGACCTTGACTTGTTTGTGATGGGTTACGCCGGATCGCCTGTTGTTACAGCTATCTATGAAAAT
Source organism: Bacteroidales bacterium (assembly GCA_041584015.1). Lineage (GTDB taxonomy): Bacteria > Bacteroidota > Bacteroidia > Bacteroidales > M50B96 > JBFHES01. The sequence goes on along the minus strand of JBFHES010000257.1, from coordinate 3,563 downwards.
TTGGGAAATAGCCAGTTTCAGGAAGATGTAAACCTGAATTTTGTAGATCAGGGAACCGGACATGCCGCTTGGTGCGATTATGACAGCGATGGCGATATGGATGTTATCACAATGGGAAACGCACTCTCGCCACAACTGTGGTCAACCTTTTTATGGAACAACGATGGAAGCGGACAATTCAGTCAGGTCTCGGGACTTACTATTCCAGGCTTTTATTATGGTCGCTCAAGTTGGGGCGATTATGATAACGACGGTGATCCGGACTTACTAATAGGAGGCGAGATTAATAATACAGGAACTAAGATTAGTCAGATCTATAGGAATATGGGCGGCAATAATTTCGAATTAACAGAGATGTCGCTTCCTGGTATTAACGGTTATATTTTGTCGTGGGGTGATTACGATAACGATAATGATTTGGATATGATAATTGGTGGCGCTGACCCTATGTCGGTGACGAAGATTTATAAAAACCATATCAATATCAATAATCAGGCACCAGATGCTCCAACAGGACTTAGCTGGGATTTTACAGGGAACTCCTTGGTGTTGTCATGGAATGATGCTAGCGACGACCATACTAACAGCGCAGGCTTAAGTTATAATGTATATGTAAGCGACACGCTGGGCAATTATATTGTATCTCCGGAATCAAATGTAAATACCGGCTTCCATCATAAATACAGTGTTGGCAATGTACCTGGCGATACATCTATAATTATTCGAGATATTACAGGTGAGTCGTTCCTTTGGAGTGTACAGGCAATTGATGCGAGTAATACGGCATCTCTGTTCGCAACGGAGCAAGCTGTCAGTTTTGCTGTTATGACACCGAATTTCCTTGACTTCGCTAACAGTATGCCGAATGCATTGAATGATACAAGCATCTCATTAATCTTTAATAATACCACGGCAGCTGCGGTTTGCTTCGATAGCATTAATGGAATCGTCGATCCGTTTTATATTGATACAGCTCTTTATCAATTCCCAATATGCGTGCAACCAGGTGACACTTTTGAATTACCGGTTTGGTTTAGTTTGTCTGCTATCGATTCGTTCTATATCGATACCATTAATGTGTTTAGTGCGCTTCAGAATTATGAGATTCCTATTGTTGGTGATTACATAAACTTTACGGCACTGCCCGGAAGTATTCCTCATTTAAGAAACGGTGATGCTACCTGGGGTGATTATGATCGTGATGGCGATTTGGATTTGGCCGTTTCGGGCGTTACCAATGGCAACTGGTACAGCTACGTTTATAAGAATATGGGCGCCAATAATTTTGTGAATGTGATCACTGGTAATCTACCGCATAATTTTATAGGTGACCTTTACTGGATCGATTATAATAATGATAATTGGCTTGATCTGTTCGTTGCCGGATCGATCTATAATGGCGACAGGCATTCAGCTATCTATGAAAATGATGGCGCCGGTGGATTATGGCTTCAATCACAAACGGGAATTATCGATGATTACGCAGGAGCCATCGATTGGGGCGATTATAATAATGATGGTTTCCAGGATGTATTGATGATTGGTTTAAGCGATGATGAAGGCTATTACGGAGCCCTCTATAAAAATAATGGTGATGAAACATTCAGCATCGAACCAAACTATAATTTAACAACCAGATCTGTTGCTGCTGTTGATTTAGCCGATTTTGATAACGATGGTTTTCTCGATTTAGCATACTCTGGTAGTTCAACAGCAGATCGTTCCACAAGAATTTACAAAGGAAATGGAAACGGCTATTTTTCTGAAATATCGACAAGTGGTTTCGATCCTGGTTATTGGTGCTCAACCACATTTGGAGATTATGATAACGATGGCGATTTAGACTTGTTTGTTGCTGGTCTGGGTAATTCAGGTTTTCATGCAACAATTTATAAAAATGAAAACGGTCAATTTGCAGAATTACAGAATCTACCATTTGTGGCTTGTAATAAAGGTGCTGCAGAGTGGGGCGATTATGATAATGATGGCGATCTGGATATTCTTTATAGTGGGGCAGATGCTAATACAAAAGTTTCTAAACTGTATAAATACATAGGTAACGATGAGTTTGTTGAGGTGAATAATCTGATTATGCCAGGTCTTGAGTTGGCCTATTGCGAATGGGGTGATTATGACATGGATGGCGATCTGGATATTTTGCTGGGTGGCGACGATGGAACCTCTGAGTTTTCAATGATCTATAGGAATAATACTGCTGCGCCAAATCTTGCACCTACAATCCCTCAGAACTTAAACATTCAGGTACTGTCAAGCGAAATTCAGTTTACATGGGACAGTTCAACAGACGACCATGCACCTAAGGAAGGAATCACTTATAATCTGAGCTTCTATAAAACTGAGTCGGACTTTAAGATTAGTCCGCAAGCTAATTTAAGCAACGGTGAAAGATTCATGTCTGCAATGGGAAATATGCAAAAGGATACCACTTTTACATTGAAGACTACACTCGATGGAGGAAGCTATAAATATGCTGTTCAGGCAATCGATAATGCTTACAGAGCGTCGGCTTTCTCAATGCTCGATTCCATTTCAGTTACAAAGTTTAATCCGCAGTTCATTGATTTTGGTGCCCGCTTAACCAGCTTGCCTGACGATTACAGATCAACCAACTTGGTAAATTATACATCTGGTATTTTAACCATTGATAGTATTCTAGGACTAAACATGCCGTACTATGCACTACACGACTCACTACCTTTAGATGTAGCTTTCCTAGATACTTTTAAATTGGAGCTTGGATTTGATATGAGCGGTGATCATGGTTTTGCGGATGATACGGCTTATGTGTATACCAACAACGGCATCTATACAGTCTATGCAAATGGTATCATCGAGTACTTTGATGAGGTAAGCTATTCTTCTTTCGGTTATACTTCGGGTACCAATTTAAGTTTTGGCGATTACAATAACGACAACGACCTGGATGTTGTGCTTACCGGTGCAGGTTCAGGTGGAACAACTTATTTTTACGGAAACACGGGTTCTAATTATATCATGCTGAGCACATCATTGTTTGCCGATACAGGTGATCCAACCGAGTGGGCAGATATGGATAATGATGGTGATCTTGATTTGTTACTGCTTGATAATTATACTTCAAAGGTTTACAGGAATAACGGTGGATTGAATTTTCAAAGTGCATTTATTGGCATTCTTCCGGGGCTTTCCTTGAGTGATTGTGGATGGGCAGATATTGACAATGATGGCGATCAGGATTTTATGATTTCTGGAATTGATCATGATAATGATAAGGTGACGAAACTATACGAAAATAATGGAGCTGGCGTGTTTACAGAAAATACGGCTTCCACATTTTCTCAAATGAAATATTCGTCGCTGGTATGGGGAGATACAGATAACGACGGTGATGTTGATCTGATTATCTCAGGGCTCGCAGCTACTTCATATACCAAACTGTATAAGAATTTAGGCGATGGTACCTTTATCGAAAATACCTCTACCAACATTGTTGGTGTAAATGAAGGATCGCTCGATTTGGGTGACATGGATAATGATGGAGATTTGGATCTGCTCTTAACAGG
>JBFHES010000256.1:0-6520 GCA_041584015.1 Bacteroidales bacterium | reverse complement strand
GAAACTAATATGGAAAGTAAAAACTCTATTAAGACGAACTTCACTAATAAGTTTCCTTTTACATATTTGCTAAGTCTACTACCCACGCCCATAGAGAAGAGCATGATGGATACAATCATTGTCCACTGTAAAACTGAGTCGCCTAAGAAATAAGTGGCTAATGTGGACAGTATATATTCTGCTACAATTCCTGAAAGGCCAGTTGCAAAGAGCGCTAGCTTAAGTATGTTCGATTTGAGTTTCATTGAAACGAGTTACAAAAAAAAGGAAACAGATTATGACGTAATATGGAACGAAAGTAAAAAGACCAAAGTTCGAAATCTTCACTTTAGTCTTTTTACTTTTACATTTTATGTGTTTACAAGCACCAGGTAATTAGCACCGATCCACCAATATAAGCGAAAGCCTCAATTAAGCCTGCACCTAAATTAGGTTTATCCTGATTCACAAGTTCATCGGTTAACTTTCTACCTGGCAGTAGAATTTTATCAGTTAAAAATCGCACCACTGGAAGTAGCACTAATCCTATAGCTACATCAATACCTACATTAATCAAGGAAATGTCCCAGCTTACAAAATCATCCATTAAGGCAAACCTAATTAGATTACCCAAGGCAATGAGTGCACCAGCAAATCCGATCCCTACAGCTACATTATCCTTTTCAATATGATCATGCACACAATATGGCGTAATTGCATTATACACCCTGCTGGTAATAATCATGACGATTATTCCGATGGCCCAAAATACCAGCGCTGTAAATATTGATCCACCCTCTCCTGAAACAGCTCCAAAAATAATCAGGCCTGTTGCGATTGAGATAGCAGCCTCAACAACGCCTGTGCCTTCGTTTCTATCAACAATTATTTCTTTAAGAACGCTAAATCCTCTGAGGATTAATTTATCGGTAATTACGATGGAGATGTTCAGCAGTAGAATAGCTAACATACCATAGACAAGTATGTCGATTAAATCGGTAACAATGCCATTCGATGGCCCAACCACGGCACTGCCAATGGCTAATAGCAAACCAACAAAATAACCTGTGTGCGCAATGGCAAATGCAAAGTTGTCCTTTTCAACAAGCTCCGACTTTACCTGAATTTTACGATTGAATATTTGGTAAACAAGCTTGCCGATATAGAACAAGATAAATGTGCTCGCTAAATATGTTATGGTCGAAAGTATTGTATCAAGATAATTCATAATCAAAATTTTTAGCGTGAAAATTATTTACCACCTCTACTTGATGATCGAGATCGGGAAGAACTTGTATATCTATTGGAGCTTCGCGTTCGCTTCTGACTTGTGCTCGTTTTTTTGGTTGACGAGTTGGAGCGCTGCACACGACTATTCACTTTGTTCTTAAAACTGGATGAATTTGTGTAGCGTGAATTAGTTCTTGTTTTGCTATTTGCATCGCCATAGGTGCCATAGGCACTTCTGCCATTAGAAGTTGGCCCATAATATGATCTACCTGAGTTCCTGTAATTACCATGATAATCGTTGTAATAAGATCTGCGTGCCGGATAAGTCATCATATGAAACACAGAACTTAACATAGCATATTTGCCATAAAATTCCCAGAAGCTGCCGCCATCTCGCTGCACCCAATTACCATATTTTTGATTGCCGACATAATTTGAGTAGCCGGCAGGACTTACACCTTTTGAGACCTTTCCGGTAGTATCCTTGGAGGCCACTTCCATTCCCATGTTGTTCTCATGAAAAAGGAAAAAATCTTTACCTACTTCTTGCCAGTTGGTGAGTTTATCGTTTGGGATTCCATTTTTCTCGGTGATCACCTGGTATTGATGCCTGTAGGTTTTCGAAAAATTTCCTTCAACCTCCATGTCGTAGAGGATGATAGAGAAAATCTTCTCTGCATTCATATCACGAATCATGATGTCGACCGGATTTTTCACAAACTTCTTTTCAGAAGTACAGCCACCAAGTAGCAATAGCATAGCAAAAAACAGAAAGTACTTTTTCATTTCTTAGGGTTTAGGTTGTCAAAATTACGCAATTAGATTTAACTTTCGGTACTTGGCAGTATGTTAGTTATCTCGAATTCTTTTACCACACGACCAACTGCCGCTTCAAATTGCTTTTCTTCCCATTGCTCAATGGTGATCAATTTCTCTTCCGCTTCATCGTAAAAAGACCAGGAAATAAATTCATCCCAGGCATCCTCTCCATGATCGCAATTATGAAAGAATCCAGGTGCCTCATCATCCAGAAAATAGGTAACGCCTTTGTAAACAATTTTCTTTGGCGGAGCATCAAACTTAGTGATATGCTCAGGCAGATCTTCGTCAACGTTTCGAATCTTAACTTTTGAACTCACTGTAATCTCTAGTGCATCATCTTCTTCATAATGCAAAAAAAGCACCTCATCGCCAGCGTCTATTTTAAATTCGAAGGTAAAATTATTGTTACCCCAATCGTACTCGTATGCCTCTTTAACAATCCAGGTTTTTAAGTCAAAATCAAAAACAAACCCTTTCTTAAAATCACGAACCGAAAGATTTGTCACATCATACTCTGGTTGCTTATCTTTCTTAAATCGATCAAAAATTCCCATATACGTGCTTATAAGAAGAAAAAACCTTCAACAAAATATCAATTGTATGATATTTAAGTTGAAGGTTTTTATCCATTATTAATTAAACTATTCTTTTGAAATATTCATCTTTGCTTTTAGCTCTGCTAAAGCGTCTGATGCTTTTACTGAGGTCTCATCTTCTAACACTTGATCAATCTCATCGTCAAGCGATTTACTTTCGTTTGAGATTTCGCCATAAGCCTCAGCCAATGCCTCATCTTCTTCTACCTTCTCTTTCATGCGTTCGAGCATTGAAATAGTTCCACCACTATCAATCTGAGCCATCTGCTTGTTTATCTTCTTGGTTGTTTCGCTAACCTTAGCTCTTGCCTTCAAGGTTTTCAGCTCATTCTCATAATGGCTTACATTCGATCGCAATTTTTTAATGTTTGCGTCAATTGTTGAAATATTCTTTTCAAAACCTTTCAAACGGTTTTCAGCTTCAACAGCACTTTTAGTTGCCTCTTCTTTTTTAAGTAAAGCTTCACCTGCCAAACGATCTGCTTCAGCTGCATCTAGCTGCCCATTTGATGCTTTTGACAATAACAACATGGCCTTTTTTTCGTAATTCTCAGCTTTGCTCTTTGCTTGAGAAGTATCATTCTTAGCGCGAATGGCTAGAGCTTTTACTTCTGCCAATGCTTTTAAACTTTCATCCAGGTCCTTTTTCAAGTCACGGATTCCTTGTTCGGTTAAACGTATTGGGTTCTCTAATTTATCAACTACTGCATGAGCTTCAGCTTCGCCCATTTTAAATATTCTTTTAAATAAGTTCATTTTATATAAGGTTTTATTATTTCGACAATTTGATTAACTCATCACCAAACTCACTAAGGAACATACCGAGCGAATTTAAACTTGCTTGAATTTCATTAAGGTCCAGATTCTCCACTTGAAGCGTATCTCTGAAAATTACTTTTTTTCCTGTTTCATCTAACACTAGTGCCCCGTGAACTATCTCACGATTCATCTGCAGCAGGCGTTTCAATGTTTCGGCATTTCCATTTTTTAATTCAAATACAAACTGTTCAAAAATCAAGATAGGATCGTCACAAGCAACCATCATATTTGCGATTCCTTCTTCTTCATGCTCAATCATGAATACTGAATCAGCTGTATCCTCGCCAACAATGTTGTATTCTAATTCCTGTAAAAAGCTTCTTACTTTTTCAAAACTGCTATCCATTTTAATATGATATTAGGTTAATAAACAAATTCAAAATCAAAGTTAACAATTAAATTGCTCTAAAATTTGATTTTCAAAAATGTATAACGACAGATATTCGAATGCATTACACATGTACCTAAAAAAAATCATTCAATCATTCAGAAAAAGCACTACTCTTATATAATGCCAATTTAAGAGCAATCAAAACGAACCTGTTAAGTGATGTACAAAAAACATAGCACAGATCTTAGCAAACGCCTGTGAAGTATGGCTTAGATACGACCTTCCCGCTTTTTCATTTTATGAATACGGCATAAGTAGCCAAGCTTATGAAGATCGAACAATAGCAAACTAGGCTTATGTCCACGGATGTTTTTAAGAATTAACTTTTCAGATATGGAATATTTGAAGGCCACAATTCCAATTAATCCGAAGCGCTCGAGCATTTTTAAAACTCTTGTGGTTTTAAAATCGTTAACCAAAGTCGGAAACTGCTTCGAATCGTAAATCCTGTAGAGATTTACCAAGCCTTCATTCATTTGGTTAATGAACTCGTCGTTTGTAACGTAGCCGTTATGTAACACCGGATTATTTATGTGTTGAATGGCATAACCAACATCTTTAAGTGAATAGGCAAACAATGTATCTTCATGCCCCCAACCCGACAAAATATCATTATTAAACGGAAGCTCCAGCACTATTTTCTTAGCTATAATAAAATTGTTAGTGCAGAAAGAATGATACTCACGCTGGCGTCGAACCTCGAATTCGGCGCCATTCTTTTCTACGGAATAAAACCATTGAAGGAAATAGTTTCGATCCTTTGGCTTTGGTCCATATTGTCTACCACCGTAGATGACAACATCCCCTTCGCAGTATTTCAAATAGTTGCCAATAAAATCTTCACCTTCAATATTTGAATCACAATCGAGATAGAGCAAGAAGTCATAATTTGCCTTTTGGGCCAACTTATTTCGTACCGCTGATCGGCCTACATTCTCCGGCAATTCTTCGTAAATAACATTGTCTAATGAAGCTAATGATCTATTAAGCTTTTTCAATTCGTCCCTCGAACCATCATCTAAGAGCTGAATTTCAACAGGTCTGTCAACATGCTTAATCTGATCAATTAATAGATTGACTAGTTTCTCAACATGAAAATTATAAATGGGAATACAGATTGACAGCATAAGTACATATATGGTTCTGAACAAAAATAGTATTAATCTTGAATTGTGCTACAGCTAAAGATTGTTTTGGCTAAAAACGCCTTAAACCATTTCAAATCATTCATCCCCATTTTACCAAATAGATACTTATTAATTTGCTGGAAAAACCAATGTAGACGATGCTGTTAGTTTTACCAGATAGCCTTTTCCCGGATGCAAGGTTTCAATTAAATTAACGCCATACTGCGGCCAATAAATCAATCCCTCACCATCTTTCATAATAATCACATTAGATGCAATCGATGGTAACATATCTACTAACAATCCCGAAGACTGACGCAAATAGGCAAACATGCTCCAACCTGCAGGCAATAAAACACTGGTATTTTCAGGAGCAACCGCTGTCCCAATCAAAGGAACAGTTAATGCTGAGTCGAGTTTAGCATTATATCCTTCACCTATTGTAAAAGTATCAAGCAAGGCAACGAAAGGCGGCCAAAACACCAAACCATTATCATCCTTCATTATCATAACATGATTAATTACAGCTGCAAAAACATCATTAAACGCCGGATTATCTGGTTGGATATACGTTGAGAATATACTCCAGCCTTGGGCAAAATCTACCCATTGCGTGTCAGATGGCTGAACCAAGCCTGCTAACTCATCTGCTCCAATACAAGGATGATTTGCATTACGTACATCGCCATCGATGTCAGTATTTACTAGTGCCAAATTTAAACCAGCACCAATAAGGGCACTACCAGCTGAAATATGTAAATCATTATTTTGCAAATAACCCGGATCACTTGATATTGAATGACTGTCCCAGGCACTCATGAGCTGCCAGGTAGCCAGATCTGCCGGGTCAAAATTCCCCAATTTACCTAGCTGACTTCCGGTGAAGTAGAAATTATTATAATCAGAATTTGTAATGTATGCATTTGTTAATGCCGTATTGGTGACATAAATTGAATGGCCACCACTGGTATTTGAGAAACTATTATTTATTAGTTCGACCCCAGCATTATTCACCGTTGATAAGCACGTTAAATAAATTGCAGCACTTGAAGTTGTATTACCTGAAAGAATGTTTACCGAATTATAATAGATCAACTGGTGGCTTCCGCTAAAAGAATGGATTCCATAAACCGTAGCCGTACTGGTGCCTCCAACTACAATACTATTATTAAAAATATGCATCGGTTGTGCAACAGTACCATCGCAGTAATTCAAATACAAACCATAATTTTTGTCGTAGCCTTTTACATGGATGGCATTCGCACTAATATTTGAAGCATCATCAACAAAACCAGCCCAAACACCATAAACATAACTATATGTATCGGTACTTTCGTTTGAGACAAGAACATTATTAGTCACTGTAGCATCTTCATGGAAATGGATCAATATCCCTCTGTAGGAGAAATCAACAATCTGATTACCATGAACAAGAACACCAGTCTCCGGATTAAACTGTGAACTTCCTTTCATGTATATACCGTAACTTCCTCCACTTATGAAATTGTTCATAATTCGAGTTGAATCATCATTACTTGCACCTGAATAAATAACTG
>JBFHES010000255.1:0-6590 GCA_041584015.1 Bacteroidales bacterium | reverse complement strand
CACTGGAACAATATTCGTAGAAACCTGATTCGCGTAGGTCAACGAATTACAGTTTATGTTCCAGAGAACAAAAAATCGTATTATGCAGATGTAAACTCACTTTCTTTTGAGGAGAAACAACGAAGGATTGGGAAGTCGGTTACATCAAAGACAAGTAGCAAGTCTTCATCAGAAAAGGATAAGGTTGATAGCAATTACATCTATTACACGGTAAAACGAGGTGATAATTTATGGACCATTGCGCAAAAATATCAGGGAGTATCTCATTACGATCTGAAAAGCTTGAATGGGATTTCTGATCATAAAAGTTTGTCTCCAGGTCAGAAGATTAAAATCAAGAAAAAGAGTTAAGTAAACGGCATCTAATGCAAAAGACATTTGTAATAGGTGATATTCATGGGGCGCACAAGGCTTTAGTACAGTGCCTCGAGCGATCGGGTTTCGACAAAAAAAACGATCGGCTAATTAGTTTGGGCGATGTTTCAGATACCTGGCCCGAAACCAAATTAGTTGTTAAGGAGCTGCTTAAAGTTGAAAACTTTATTCTGATTCAGGGTAATCACGATTATCTTACTTTGCAGTGGGCACGAACAGGGATTAAGGAGGCACTTTGGCTGGATCAGGGCGGTAAAGCTACAGTTGAGAGTTATCAAAATGAAATGTCAACAAAGCATCTAAAGTTTTTCAAATCTGCCTTGCCATATTTTGTAGAAGATGAAAGATGTTTTGTGCATGGAGGGTTTGATGTGAAACAGGCCATACATAAACAAAAAAAATCAACGCTGTCCTGGGATCGTACCTTATTTGCAGCTGCCTTAAAAGCACATAAAATCAATTCAAAGAAGCCCATTAGCAAATTCAAGGAAGTATATATCGGTCATTCACCTTTAATTCGTTATGGTTTTAAAAAGCCAATTTGTGGTGGCGGTGTTTGGATGATGGATACTGGAGCCGGTTGGAGTGGCAAATTATCGATGATGAATATTGATAGTAAAGAGGTTTTTCAGAGCGATTATGTGTATAAGTTGTATCCGGGTTATTATGCGCGAAAATAAATTGCTTCCTGTTTGCTGTATCTGCTTGCTTCGTCGCTTGCCGAAATCATTTTAAATAACTACATTTTTTTATCTACTCTCCCTTTTTTATATTTGCTCTGTATCATTCTCACTTGAACTGGAGAACCAGGTTCAACGAGAGTTGTTTAGCTATAAACTAATGGATTTATGACTGATTTTAATGTTGTCTGGAAGAATGATCATGAATGTTTGGTCGGTTTGAACAGAATATTCATTGATGATAATGATGTTATTAATTTTATTGCGATTGGTGAACACGAATTGGAAATTGCTAAAAAAATTGATGATGTCATCAGACAACTGGGTGATTCTATTGATGGGCCGGTTAATCTGTTAATTGATTTAAATAATGCAGGCAAATCGTCGCCAGAGGCCAGAAGATTATGGCAGACATCCAGCGATAATGATAAATCAAGTAAAACAGCTCTGTTCGGTTTGCACCAGGTTGCAAAGGTGTTGGCTTCATTTGTTTCTAGCTTTACTAAGCGTAAGAATATGCGGTTTTTTAGTACAAGAGAAGATGCTCTTGATTGGCTGAATAAGCAATAGTGTACCTGACGATGTATTGTATCCATCGTCAGGTAAGCCATTACTCATCGGTATTCTAGTTTTTTAATTGTAATTTATTCGAATGTTTTCAGGATACTTCACAACGTATTTGTAGTCTAGTTTTTTCTTTTTGTAAGCATTCAAGTCCAACTCCCATTCCATAATTCCTGTTCGCTCATCAAAACTTGCATTCGAAGATTTTACCAATTCAATTTCAATGGCTTTATTATTGGTTACAGGTATTTGCTCTTCAATAATTAATTTTATTGGAATAGGTCTGTTGTTCCGAACTGTAATTTCCCAGGCAATAAAATCCTTAATGGTTTTACCAAAAATTCGTTTCTCACTAAGGTCCTTATCCGATTCGCGTTCAACAATTATATTTTTGTCGCGGCCCAATGAGATGATCATGGTGTCGCTGGTGTTGGCAACGTCAAGTGTTGATTCGCCAATAAATGTTCCTTCATAGAAAATGGTTGTCGGGCCACTTAGTAAATCCAGCTCTGTCCAATTATTAAGGTTGGCGGTTAAGAACACATCCATATCGATTTGCGGCACAGCATGATAAACATATTCAACGGCAGTAGCTACTTCTTTAATGCGAATCTTATTTTCCTTTCCGTCGGATAATATGGTATATGGTGCATCAATGGAATATTCCAGGTTTGCCACGTTGCGTTTGGTTTTGTTAGCAATAAAGTTGATAGTTTGTATTTGTTGCTTTTGCTTAATTGTTGATCCATTTAATTTGGTTACCGATTGAGGATTTGCTTGAATTAAATTGCTAGCGGAATTTACGGCTACAACAGATCCTGATAAATATTCCTCAGCTCTGGCTAAGTCTGAAACGACTACTACCTCGCTAAGTTCTTCGTAAGATGCTTGCATGGCCAAGTTCATAAATGGTTGCTGACCTTGAACAACGCTTACATTCTGTGCTCCATTGTTATATCCAATATAGCTGGTTCTTATCTGATAGTATCCCGGGTTAATTGGATTAATAATGAAGTTCCCATTCACATCAGTGTTGGTACCTTGTACTAACTGGTTGTTTTGATAGATGGCAATATTGGCGAATGGTAGTGGCTCTCCTGTTTGATTATCGTAAGCTTTTCCTTTTAGCAAAGTAGTGCCGTTGGCCGGCTGATAGGCTTTTGTATATACAGGCTGAGGTTGATTAATATACCAGGTACGTAGCTCGGGCTTTTCGCCACTCAGCATAGGATTACTCGATGATAGTGTTAATTTCACATTGTCCCAGTCTTCGCCGCTTGATTGAAATACCGAAGCTTTGTAGACAATATTAATTGGATTTGAAACTTCATCAACCCGAAATTCATACATTGGTTTCCATCCGGCAGATTCAACATAATAGCTGATCTCAATATCTTCGTTCAGAAGTTCCTCTGCCAGTACAGAAACATAAAGTTCGCTGGAGTATTTGTTTGAAGTAGGATTACTTAAGTTCAGTTTTGTATTTAGTTCACCAATTGATTCGTTCATAGCATCGATTAGTTTATTGTTTTCAAGAATCATCTTCCTTATTTCACTTAAGCGTTCACGAAAAAAGATAGCAGCTTCTTTTAATTCACTAATCTTAACTGCTCCAAATTCATCGCGAACCGACCGATGTTCCATTATGAGTTGTTCTTCTTGTGCAAGAACATAATTTTGATTGTTCAAATCTTGTATGTCATATCTAATGAGTCCCATTTCCTTATTGATTCTCTTAGATAGCATGGTCTGCTTAGCATTGCCAGGTTGCAAGGTTTCGTGTTTTACCGAAAGTATTGTTAAGTTTCCTGTGCCTTTAACTTGCAGACTTTTAGGATTTAGTTTGTAAGAGAGCCCTGATATTTTAAGTAAATGGGCGCCCTTGTTTAGCTCGATTTTAGAGCTTCGTTCAACTTGTGCTCCGGAAAAAAATACGGTTACCTTATTAATTTCGGTGTCAATTGAAGTTGTGTCTTTTACAGCAGTTGCCGAAATGGCAAAAATGCTCATTAGTAAAAAAGTGCTGAGTAATACGATTTGTTTTTTCATCTGATTCAAATTTTCCTTAATTATCGAATTGAATTTTAACAGGTCTTGCAGCTGCATTCTATCCGATAATTATTCTGGGTTAATAACTATCTTTCAGATGATGCGGTAAGATGAATTGCATAAGGCCTGCCGGAAAAAAGAGAAGCAGCAATGCTGAAATTGTTGTAGTTGAGCTTCGTAAAAAGCTGAAAATATGTCTTTTGAATTGGTGTTTTTTTCGAAGGTTTTTCTTAGAAGGCGGTGGTTTTGTTTAATTTCTATTTCGATCGCTGGTATAGAAACATGATTTCGGTATTCAGATCAAGTAACTTGTACTCAGAAAATTCTTCGTTCATACTTTTCTCTGTAGAAATTAAAAAATCCTGCTGTTGCTTATCGTTAATGTAAATACGCTCATATCTGTCTAGATAGAACCGCACCGACCATTTTCTACTCAAGAATTCGCTTGCCGACACGTTAGTACCTTCTTCAAGCTTGGCGCCTATTTTATCAATGTCTTTAATCCACGTCTCTTCACGACTATATTTTCCAATACTATTTACTGAAAGCGCTAGCCCCGAAATCACCGGTAATGCCGAAATGATTAATGCAGCGCGATAGCCATTTGTTTTAGAGTTAAGCCTACTTATCCACCGGAGAATGCCGGGAGCGAGTAAGATGCCAATCCCGATTGCAAAAAACGGAATAGCCGGTGTGTAATAAAATGCTTTCTGAACTTTGGTTGCCATTAATGGTAATGATCCTAGTAAGCCCAATGACATCATAAATGCACCCAAGCGAACCTTCGCGGAAGGAAGTAATACGTTTTGCTTTTTCGTTTTAGCAATTATCCACCATAAAGCAAACAGCAAGAGCATTGGGAGCAGGTCGTTAAATAGCTTTACGAGAATGCTCATTCTGGAGTTTACAGTAGGAGTGTCGTTCACTCTGCCAATTAATCGTTCGAAAAAGTAGTTGCCTAAACTTTCTGATGCCGCATTAAACTGTAGAATAATTACATAGATTAAAGCAGGAACTAAGACGACAATACTCGTTTGCCATAATGCTTGCTTAAAGGATATTTTACGGGTGATCAACCAGTAAAGAACAAAGAATCCACAAGGAAATAGACCTGGTACTCCTTTGGTTAGTGAGGCGAGAAATATACTAACCCCGGCAAGTACTAACCAGTATCCATTTTTCTTTTCAGCATGGATTGTTTTTAGTTGAAAGTAAACAGCAAGTAAAATAAAAACTACCATGGTGTTTTCCAGAATGGCATGTTGATAGCTCCAAAACACGGTTGGTGTAAGTAGCCATAAAAATAGCGGTAACCACACCATTTTTCGCAGACTATCATCTTCGACCAATCGCTTCCAGATTGCAGCAATCAGCATCGAGGCACAAAGTAGAAGAGTAAATGTATAAAGGCGTTCCGTGTAAAGACCATCACCAAATAATCTAAAAAAGAGGGATTCCAGGAAAAAGCCCAAAGGTGGTTGTTCGTGAAATGTTTGCAAACCAACAATCTCTAATTGATGCATTATTGGAAACCAGAAAGTTCCTTCGTTTGCTGCCATGTTTCGGGCTACACAACTATACAATACCCCATCTACAAACATGCCATCAGCTATTAACGATGGCAGAATGGCCAAAAGTACAACAGCTATTGTTAATAGGGTGAATGGGAGATGTGGTCTTTTAAACATGGTTCTGGTTCTTGGGCAAAGATAAAAACTATCGCTTATCCCAAAAGGCTAGATGTTACAAAGAATGTTTGTGATTAGTCTGTTTAAAGTTCTTGAAAGCAGCATGTGGAAAATCATTACCCGGCGTTTAAACCGGGTAATAATCTTTCATAATTCTTGAGATGTTTGCTGTTAATCTAAATTGGAGGTGTGAAGCTCGCTCTTGGTTTAAAACGAATAAATGCTATTGTACCAACACGATTTTCGAATTATTATGCATGTTCGATCGGTAGTTAACCAAATAGGTGCCAGCCTGCAGGTTGATTTGATCGATCTCAATAATTAATATTTTATTTTTTGAAGCCTGGATAGCTTGCTGATGAATTGAGTTTCCGAGCATATCAAAAATACTTAAAACACCAATTTCATCCTCATCAGAACTCAAGAGTACATTAATAGTTCCGTCTATCGAAGGATTTGGATATACCGTTAAGTTGTGCTCGCTGGTTACTACTTCTTGTTTTTGAGGAACAGCACTCTTGTTTGCTGCTGTATTGGTCCAATCCAGATTTATTAATTGACTGCCAGTAGTTCCGTTAAAACTTTCGAGGTGTGCGTATTCATTGGAAACCACCTGGAAACTTCGATTTGCATCAATGTTTAATGATAAGGCATAGCGACGTAAATCATCCGGCACGTCATCATAATTTACGGTAATTTGTAGTTGGTTGCCGTTTAAGAAATACGAAACGCTGGATTCGTCTTTAACACGCATGTATTCATATACTTCTTGCAATGGAGCCATCCACATACAGTCCGATCCTGATTTGCCATAGTTTTGCTCAAGGTACTGCATGTACCATTCAAAAGTGTTAAAAATTAGCGAGCCACCAATTTGAGTTCCAATGATGCGGTGAGTAAAGTCGTTGTACCAATAGTGGTTGCCGTTTTGGTAAGCTGCTGCTACCTGATCTATTTTAAGCGAAATATTACTTGTGTCGTAGGCCGCATCGTGAAGGAAGTGTCTGTAGATTTGTAGTCCCTGGTAATTCAACGGGTTGTCAATTTGAATTCCTGAACTAGCGCCCTGATAAGCACCGTTGTATGCATAAAGTGCTTTGTAGCCATTGTTGAATGCAGGTTGCACGTAACCCTGATCACCACTCGGAACGACAAAGTGACTCATTTGTATGCCGCTCTGTTGTAATACATATTGCTCATTTTGCATGATCTCAAAATTGTAATCTGTAGCGTT
>JBFHES010000254.1:0-6596 GCA_041584015.1 Bacteroidales bacterium | reverse complement strand
GTAAAGCTGCCGGTAACAAGTCCCGAAGGAGTTTACGTTGCTTTTCCGTTTAAGCTGGATGGTGGTAACTTAGCATTCGAAGCGCAGGGTGGGGTGGTCTATCCGGGGATCAATCAACTGGAAGGAAGCTCGGCAGATTGGAATACCATACAGAATTTTGCCGCCGTAAAAAACAATCAATCACAAATTGTATTTGTGAGCGACGAAACGCCACTCGTTCAGTTTGGTGCCATTAATACCGGGCGATATTATTACCGCCTGAAGCCGAAAACCAATCATATTTATTCATGGGTATTGAATAATTATTGGGTTACTAACTTTAAAGCAAGTCAGGGTGGAGAATTGCAATGGACGTACTGTATTACTTCCGGAGGCGATAACTCAGATATGTTTGCTACTAAATTTGGATGGGGTGAACGCGTCCCTCTTAAATCACGGATTATGCTACCTGCTGCCGGGCACCCAAAAGCTGAGCTGGTAAACAGTTCCGTTATAAATATTGATGTGGCTAACTTATTACTGGTAAACACGTCATTATCGCTTGACGAGAAAGGTATTGTTTTGCATCTGAGAGAAATTGAAGGCGACCATGCAATTGTGGATATTAGGCGATTGATTGAAGAAACCGGTGCCATATCAGCGCAGGAAGTTAATATTCTGGAAGAGCCTTTAGCTGAACTTACCGCTCCATTGCTGATTGAACATTTTGAAACCAGGTTTGTGAAACTAAATTTTGAAAGGAAATAAGGAAGAAGAACAGGAAAGTGCTCTTTTGATGTACTTTCCTTTCGATTAATCAGAATGGATCGATATTACAATAAATTCGTCGTGCTTAATATTCTTTTATGAATCGCCTTGTTACTGCTGTTTCATCATTTATTATCACTCTGACTAAATACTCACTTTTGGGTAGTTGGTGAATATCAAGCATCGCATAATGTTGGTTTAAAAATGCTTTCTTAATCAGAACCTGACCTGTAATATTGATAAGCTCGATAGTTCCTTTATTAAGCAAACCACCCAAATCAATTTGAATTTGATCATTAGCAGGATTTGGGTAAATTTTTATGTTGGTAAAAAGATATGGATCGCTAATCTCAAGCATTGTAATCGTATGGCATGAACTGGTATCAGTACAACCGAATTTAGTGACAATCACAGCAAAGCTGCCGTTTGCAGAGGCTGTAAAGGTGCTGCTGTTTTCTCCCGGTATTGGTGCATTACCGTTCTGGCAATCTATCCATTGATAGGTGGCGCCTGCCGCATTTGCAATGAGGGAATTGCCTGTTTGAGTCACAGATGTGTCTACTATGGTTTCGAATAGATTAATCGTAATAATGCTATCACATCCAATTGCATTTGTAATCGTATCCATATAGGTGCCAGTGCTATGCCAAATTTGATTACCGCTCGGTGAAATATAGCTACCACAGAAAGTAGTGGTAACTGTAGAGCTTGTGCTACCTTCCAGATAAATAGTAATGATACTATCGCAACCAGAAGTGTTTGCTATAGTATCATAGTATATTCCTGATGTTGACCAAGTATAATTACCGCTAGGAGACATGTAATTACAACCTGTTACATAAATAGAAGATGATGAATGGCTCGAAAGTGAAAGGTTGAAGGTCATTACGCTATCTCCTCCAAGGTTGTTTGGAATAATATCAATATAGGAGCCAGGGCTTGTCCATATGTAATTACCGCTTGGAGAGACTACGCTATCGCAAAAACTAGCATTTATAGTACTCTTGGTTTGGATAGCGGGTTTAAGCTTCAATACAAATGCATCAATATTCTCTCCCGTAAGATTATAAATACCAAAACCCGGGTCAAAATCAGGATTCCATTCGAAAGCTCCGGATATTATGATGTTTCCTTTTTTATCTATAGCTAGAGGAATTGTGGGATAAGCTGGCCACCCTTTATTTACTATGCCTTTTGCAAAGACAAAATTACCAACAGAATCAAGTTTTGAAAGGTATGCTTTATAATCAATACTTAACTCATAGAGTGCGGGACCTGGATCAAAATCATTTTGAGAAACTTCGTAATAGCCAACGGTGTAAATATTTCCCTCGTGATCTAGTGAAAGACTGGTAGTTTTATAAGTGCCGGAAATTGCCTTAACCCAGACAAAGTTGCCATTGTTGGTGTATTTTGCGATAAATGAATCATGACCAGGACTATAAAGGTTATACATACCAGATCCGGGATCAAAGTCAACTGTAGAGGTGAAATTTCCTGTTAGGTATATGTTCTCATCATGATCAATGCTAAGGGATGAACCGATATTCACACCACTAAGTTCATTTCCACCAAAGTTATTTGCCCAAAGAAAAGTTCCGGCCGAATCTAATTTTAAAAGAAAGATGTCAGGATTTCCATAGGATATCAGATTATAAACTCCAACGTCAGGATCAAAGTCAGTTGTGTCAGAAAAATTACCTGTTAAGTAAATATTGCCTGCGGAGCCCGCTGCTATTGAATAACTAAGTGTTTCGCTTGTTCCTCCAATATTTTTGGCCCATATAAAATTTCCATTGGCATTTAACTTGGAGATAAAACTGTGATAACCTCCATTTATGGTTTGCCAATATTCACCGACTCCTGGATCAAAATCAACGGAATCATTGTAAATACCGGTTGAAAATATGTTCCCGATTGTATCTGTTGTGATTTCTATAATTTGAGAAGTACCTTGAAATTGCTTTGCCCACATAAAATTTCCATTAGAATCTAATTTGGAAATAAAAGCATTTGAACCATTTGCTGTAAGAGTACTAATGCCTGGTCCAGGATCAAAATCAACAGTGTAATTAAAATAGCCTGCATAGATTAAGTTTCCGTCAGGAGCAATTGTTGCAGAAATCGGGTTGAAAAAGGTCTCAAGATTTTTTGCCCAAACAAATTCTCCAAGTGAATCAAGTTTTAAAATATATACTGCCCGAAGGCTTGTTAAATTATAAACGCCAGGTCCGGGATCAAAATCAACTGTTCCAGTGAATTCGCCTATTGAATAAACATTGCCAGAGCTGTCAACATCAATGCAATAACCATGGTCCTCTTGGTTAGAGCCAAAATCATGAGCCCAGTCAAACTGCACACCTTGTGCCCAGAGGTTAAGAGATGTTGCAAAGAGAATTAATATAACTGTAGTAAGTTTCATAGTTAGCATCTATTGTTAGAAATAATCATCTGAGTTTAGAACTAAATAAAGGTACAAAAATATTTTAGAGCAAAGCCACATTGCTCTCTGGTTCCTAAGAAGATGAACTGGACCTTATTCGTTTATCCTTTGTAATGCCTCTTTAAGTTTTCTGTTAAGCAATAGTTGCAGCCTTTATTCATACTATCTAGCTTTTAAATAAAAATCCCCCGACAGTTTTTCTGCCGGGGGAATTGGATTGTGCTTTATGGTTAAATTTCTACTTATTTCTATTTCAGAATCATCATCTTTTTTGTTTGAGAGAACTCTGGTGTTGAAAGTCTGTAATAATAAGTGCCGGAATTTAAACCTGCATTGTTGTAGTTTAATTTATGTAAGCCCATTTCCAACTCGGAGCTAATTATGGTTTCAATCTCTTCTCCCAAAATATTAAGGATGCGAAGCTCAACGTGAGTTTGCGCTGGAAGATAGAAGCTGAATTCCGTACTATTACGATATGGATTTGGTGTGTTTTGGAAAAGCTCAATTGCAGCAGTTTCAATCCTATCAATAGCATTTAGTTTACCTACAGCAATTTGGTTAATCTCAAATCTCGCAGTTCCTTCGGTCCATGTAATTGCACCGATTGATGTTTTGTTACCATCCCATATTTTAACTATGAATTCTTCGTTTGCTAGAAGACCATCTATTTTACTGGTAGTTGCATCATCGCCCCATAGGGTGATAGATGTAAAATCGCCTTCACACACTGCCGCTCCTACAAGTAAGCCACTCTGATTAAATACGCCTAATTCTGACCCCGCTAGCAAATCTGTTGTAATGATTCCAACCGTCATATTACTTTCAGTAATTTTAGGTGCGACAAAATGATTTGTGAGTGATGGCTGAATGGCAACTTTGGCAAGTGTAGCGGTATTTCCCGGATAGGTAAATATGCGCGATGATTGCATTTTAATCTGATAACCTTCTCCCGGATTCATGTTACCGATTGAATTGATATTATATAATGGCCAGTAGGAGAGTCCCAGGCTATTCTTTACAATAATAATATCATTTTCAATTGAACTTAAAATACTTTCCATGGCAGCCGGACTTTGTCGTAAGTAGCCCAAGATACTCCAGTCCTGAGGAATACCAAGTTGCGTGGTTTCAGGCTGAACAGCAAGTCCGGTAACTGTCATTATTTGAGATGAAACCATCTTGATCTGATAACCTTCACCAATGATGATATTATTGATGCTGTTCACCGCATATTGTGGCCAGTAAATATCGCCATTGTCATTTTTTACAATAATAACTTGAGATATAATTGGTGCACAAATACTGTCGATGTTGGCTTCCGTAGGATCTATATATGTAGAGATTAAACTCCAACCTTGCTGGATATTGATATCTTGTTGATCATAGCTTGAAACCATAAGTGAATTCAAACCACTTAAACCTAGATTCGCAAAAGTGCTTGTGTTAGGCATCAATGGAGGTGCAATGTAATCAGCATCTGCTGCGAATGTCATACCATCAGAGGCACGCCATATTTTCCACTGGAAAGTTTCACCTTCGGCAAACCCATCTTTACCATTAGTTAGAGTATCGTTACCATACGTGCTTAGTGCAAGGTTCTGTCCTGTCCAAACATCAAATCCTCCACATACTTCTGTTGACGAAGAATCGTAGAATACGCCGATGTAATCGCCATTCGAAATTTGGATACCATCTATGGTAACAGGAATACTGGATTGTAAAAGAATCGTATGAACATTTCCTGTGTTGGTGGCTTGCCATCCTGGACCACTTATCATCGTTCCCTGAACATCATAAGATGCCACTGTTAAACAGTTATTGGCATCAGAAACGCTAACAGTATATGAGCCCATAGTTAAGCCTGATAAATCTTCATTAGTGCTACCATTACTCCATAAGAAGGTGTAAGGAATTGTACCTCCATAAACGGTAATGTCCACAATTCCGTCGTTGGCACCTGCTGCCGATTCATCAATTATTGAGCCTGATAAGACTAATTCAGCCGGTTGTGCAATACCGTAACCTTCTGCTTTTGTACAGCCATTTGCATCGGTGGTTGTAATAAAATAATTACCAACGCTAATACCTGTAAGATTTTGAGCAGTAGTTCCGTTGCTCCACATAAATGTGTACGGAGCTGTTCCGCCAGTTATTGAGATATTTACATAACCGGTTGAATCGCCATGGCAAAGAGGACTCGCTCCCATTTCAATAATGTCTAGTACATCAGGTTCTGTAATTGTAACTGTAACACTTTCTGTTGCAGCCTGAGCATCGGTAACGGTAAGCGTATAAACTCCTGCTCCTACATTTGTTAAATCTTCGCTGCTAGCACCATTTGACCATAGAAAAGTATAAGGACTTGTTCCTCCACTAACCGAAATATTAATACTTCCATTTGTATCGCCATAGCAAGAATTGTTGACAGAACTTTGTGTTAATTGAATGGCGGTAACATTATTGATATGCCATCCTAGGTAATTAAATTCATTTTGCACATAAACTTCCCATTCAGAATTTGCGATGGTTGTTCCGGCAGAAGCGGTCCAATTACTATTACCTGTTGTGATTGAAGATTTCCTTATCAAGGTGTGGTCTTTAGTTCCATACGCATAGCCTGCAACGTCCCATGCTGAACCTGGATCGAGTAGCTCATTTCCAATTTGATCAATAACCAAATGGTTGGTTCCAACTATTTGAAATAAACCTATGGCGTCATCACCATTAAAATGTACTACACTTGGATATCCAAGCGTGGCGTTCGCAAGGGATTGCACCCAAGGGTCAGCCTGATCATTTGAGATCACCCAAACATCCTGAGGGTTCAAAATACTTCCTGCTGGGAAATTGTATTGAACAGACCAACCATTGCCATTAGTTGCAAGCTTTATAATGAAATCATCAAGGTTAACAGCTGTTGCTGTAGGATTGTATATCTCAATAGACTTATTGTTGCCACTTCCCTCAATATATTCTGAGAAGAACAGGTCTGAGGTAGCTATTGGTTGCGGTTCGGTTAATGTTAGCGTACTTATCGTTTGACAAGCGTTTACATCAATTATAGTTACATCGTAGGTTCCAGCCGTAAGCATTGAAATATCTTCGGTAGTTGCTCCATTACTCCAGGTATAGCTGAAAGGTGAAGTGCCACCATTGATTGTTAAATCGATTGATCCATCGCTGGCTCCATTCGCTGAAACGCTGTAGCCTGAATAATCGGAGAGGGTTGCAGCTGCCATAATTTCATTTGGTCCCGTAATGGTCTGGCAAATGGTAGCTGTGCTCATGGTGGAATCTGTAACTGTCAGGCAGTAATTGCCGGCTCCGATATTTGATAAATCTTCGGTAGTAGCTCCATTTGACCATAAATAGGAATAGGGTGCAGTGCCACCTGTAACTGTAATAT
>JBFHES010000253.1:0-6664 GCA_041584015.1 Bacteroidales bacterium | reverse complement strand
GAGTACTACCAATCTCAGCCAAGCAAATTCAATTTCGGCGTTCTCGGTTTTACTGAGATTAAAAATACTTTGTAATGTTGGCATATCTTCAATGCTTGCTTTCTCGGTAATCCCATTTAGGAAGAGGATCGTTTGAAGCCAGTTCCAATTTTTAACATCATAGTGGCTTGGTAAATCACCTTTTGAAAACGCTACGATTTTGCGATTTACATCTTCGTTAAGTTTACTAATTGGTTTTGGGAATGAAGCGGGTAGCCCCGGTTTATAAATCCATTCATCAAGAATAGTTGTAATTGCTTCAAGCTGCTCTTTGGGCATTTTGCTTTTTATGAATGTCACGAATTCTCGGGTGTTCAAGCTCTTAAAGGCAAAGTGCCTGAAGTACTCCACAATAAATTGATCCAAGGCGATTCTTCCAATTTGCTCTTCGATGGTCTTCAGCATAAAATAGCCTTTCTCGTATGCAATCAGCGTCATGCCGTCGTCAGGGTCTCTATCTTTTAAATCTAAGAGCAGCTTAGTGTCTTTGGGTTTGTTCTTTAATTGTTCCAATTCCTCGAGTAACTCTTCATAAGCTAAATAGGAGTGGAGCTCGGCTGCTTCTTTCCCTTCAAGCTGTTCAATTAGTCTGCGCTCAAAATAAACTGTAAATCCTTCGTTTAACCAGAAGTCGTTCCAGGTTGCGCAAGTAACCATATTGCCCGACCATGAGTGCGCCAGCTCATGCGCAACAACATTGGTAAGTGATTGGTCGCCGGCAATAAGCGTTGGGGTAAGAAAAGTAACCATCGGATTCTCCATGCCACCAAATGGGAAGCTCGGCGGTAAAACCAATACATCGAACGTATCCCATCGATAGTCTCCATAAAGAGCTTCGGCACTCTTCAGCATTTTGTCGATTGCTGAAAACTCCGATTTTGCTTTTTCTATTAGTTCTGGTTCCGCATAAATGCCGCATTGCTCCGAAACTGATGCATGAACCAGGTTGCCACAGCACAGCGAAATTAAATAGCTGGGAACGGGATGTTGCATTTCAAAACGGGAAGCGACCTCATCAATTGATGTTTCAAGCTTTTTGGCACTCATTAAAATATTCAGACCTAAATTATTTATTGCGCTTGCTTCCCATGTATGTTTAATGCTTGGCGTATCCTGACAAGGAATCCATGTTCTGGCAAGTATAGCTTGCGATTGTGAAAAGAGCATCGGGAGTTTCTTTCCTTGGGTTTGATTTGTTTGAAGCCATTGTAAACCCGCTGATTCGCCTGTTGTTTGATAATGGATTTCAACTTGTTCGCTCTTGCTGCTAATGGGAATACTTAAGCTATTACCTAGGTGTTTTACTGTTTGTCCAATCGTATATTCCTGTTCAATGTCATCAACCCAAACTGATGTAATGTGCAGTCCGTTGGTGTCAAGAATAAATTCACTTGCCTCGGAATTATTCTCAATCAAGTGTGTTGCTGTTCCCGTAATTATCGATGAATCGAAATTAATATCCAGTCGTAATTTCAGGTGTTTGGTGCAAACATCAGCATAGTTAGAAAGTGTATGTTGGTCCATATGGTGAAATTATTTATTCAGGTTTATAGGCTAAGCGGGCAAAAATAGAGATTCCATTAAATGAATTTTCACTAAATCATAAAAAATGATTTTTGGTGCAACGCTTAAAAAACTGCCTTGTCTTTAGTGTAAATTAAAACCTTTAATCATGACAAAACAAATCAATCAAGTTATTACCCTTTTTACCCTGCTGGTATTATTTTCATCATGCACCGATACGTGGATGAATTGTATTCGCGGAAACAACGATGTGGAGGAAGATTATAGAAGCATTAACAATTTTGATGAAATTGAAGTCGATGGTTCGTTTGATGTGTATGTTACCATTGGCCCGGTTACCAAGGTTGTAGTTGAGGCCGAAGAAAATCTGCTCGATTATATTGAAACGAAAGTGCACGATGGCAAATTGGAAATTGACACACGCCGAAACCGATGTATCCGAAATAATGAACCCATGCGCATTTATGTTACCACTCCATCGTTGGATAGGATTGAACTAGATGGTTCCGGGATGATCGAATGCGAAGGTGTTGTGGCAGACATGCTGGAAGTGAATTTAGATGGCTCAGGTGATATTTTTGTAGATGTAATTGCGGAATATGTTGAGGCCGATATCTCGGGAAGCGGCGAAATTGAGTTAGATGGCTTTGCCGAAGAGGTAGATTTTAAAATTAGTGGATCGGGTGAAATTAATGCCCTCGACTTGCAAACCGAAGAGGCTTTTACAACAATAACAGGTTCGGGTGATATTTTCGTTCACGTATTGGAATTGCTTGATATAAAAATTACGGGATCGGGGGATGTTTACTATACTGGAAATCCTGCTGTTAATACCATTATTACCGGCTCAGGTAGTGTTCATCACTGGTAAAATTCATAAAAATATAAGATCATGAAAAATATACTTTTTGTAACAGTCGCTTTATTAATTGCTTGCAGTGCTGGTGCGCAGGAAACAGATGAGATTAAAACGCTTTTTTCAAAAGATGCCAGGAATGGTGGCTATTTCGGATTGGATTTCCAATATGGAGAAATAGAAGACCACAATGTGATAAGTTCTGGTGTACGCATGTCGTGGATTATGGCTCATAATCTCGGGATAGGTCTGGCCGCAAATGGATTCTTTTCCGATTTTAGCTATGATAATTATGAGGATGAATATCACAACCTGCAAGGTGGTTCGGCAGGCTTAATTGTTGAACCAATTATCGGAGCTAAATGGCCGGTTCATCTTTCTGTGCCTTTATACTTTGGTGTTGGCGGTGCAACTTATACAACAAGCAATCACGATTATTTTAACGATCCGGTTGATTATCATGAAGACTATGAAATAGACATGTATTACGAGGATTATGATATGTACCTTACCTTTAAACCTGGAGTAGAGGTGGAGCTGAATGTGCTTAAGTTTTTCCGACTCGGGCTTGGTGCGTATTATAATTTCACCACCGACCTTAATTTACCAGACGTTGGCACAAAGGGGCTGAATGGTTGGCAAACAGGTATAAGCTTAAAATTCGGAAGGTTCTAGGGAGTTCCTTCGAATAGTTCAATAATATCCTGATTTGGGGGTAGAAGGTAAGTTCTGAGCCCAGACGCTTCTGCCCCTACCATGTTTTTAGCTGTATCATCAATAAATAAGGTTTCACTCGGATTTAATTGATGCTGCTCAATTACAAAGTCATAAATTTCTCTACCAGGTTTTTTTAGCCCCATGTTGTGTGAGAAATAGGCTTTCTCAAAAAGCGGATCAAAACTTTCGTATCCGTAATTGCTCTTTAATTCAGCTGCATACTTTTCATAATGTATGATATTCGTATTGCTTAGCAGGAAGGTGCGGTAGCGATTCTTGAGTTGCAATAACAAATCAATTCTTTCTGTTGGAATATCCAGCAACATCGCATTCCATGCATCGATAATATGCTGGTCGCTGGTCGTGCTCGGAAGTTGCGTTTTAATTAATTCAATGAATTCATTAGCGTTAATTTTACCAACTTCCAATTCATTAAATAGTTCGCTCTGGATGGCCATTGAATACATCTCGTTAAAATTCTCAATGCCAAGTTTTTCAAAAGCTTTAAAACTTTTGTCGAAATCCAGGTTCAAAATAACACCGCCAAAATCGAATATTATATTTTTTATTCCTGATAGAATGCTTTCCATATGAATTGGTAATTTTAGATCGAATTTGTGCAAAGATAAACCTAGAATAAAAATATTGATGTTAGTTAACGGAAAACATTATCATACTATTTGGATAAACGAAGACAATCCTGCTCAAGTAGATTTTATCGACCAGCGTTTATTACCATTTAAATTTCAAATTGCATCGGCCGTTAGTGTTGAAGATATGTATCAGGCGATAAAAATAATGCAGGTGCGTGGAGCTCCGTTAATAGGTGTTGCCGGTGCCTTTGGTGTTTATCTGGCTTGCTTGCTGTTTAAGAATGATTCAAATTTCGAAGAGAAATTAATAGCTGCGGCAAAGTATTTAATATCGTCACGTCCCACGGCTGTTAATCTTTCCTACGCCGTAGAAAATGCCTTAATGCGATTAGAGCAAGTTGATGGTGTTGTTGCTAAAACTGAGACTGCTCTTAATTATGCGCTCGAATTAAGCGAACAGGAAGTGTTGGCTTGTAAGCAGATTGGTGAGCACGGTTTAGCATTGATTGAAGAAATAGCGAGCAAGAAACCCGGTGAGACTATTAATGTTTTAACGCATTGTAATGCCGGTTGGTTGGCCTGTATTGATTACGGTACAGCAACTGCACCAATCTATGCTGCCTTTGAGAAAGGCATTGATATCCATGTGTGGGTAGACGAAACCCGACCGCGAAACCAGGGTGCTCGTTTAACAGCATGGGAGCTAGGGCAACATGGGGTTCCGTACACGATAATTAGCGATAACAATGGAGGTCATTTAATGCAACACGCTTTGGTTGACTTGTGTATTGTTGGTAGCGATCGTACAACTAGCAGGGGCGATGTTGCTAATAAAATTGGGACCTATTTAAAAGCCTTGGCTGCGAAAGATAACAACATCCCATTTTATGTGGCCTTGCCTTCGTCGTCCATAGATTTTAATATGAACGATGGTCTGAAAGAAATAGAAATTGAACAGCGCACCTCAGATGAGGTCGGTATAATGGAAGGAATAAGTGATGGTGTCGTTAGTGAATTTAAGATTATACCAGAAAATAGTTCCTGTCGGAATGATGCTTTTGATGTAACACCAGCACGTTTGGTTACACGGCTAATCACCGAGAGAGGAGTTTGCGAAGCCACTGCTAAAGGAATAAAATCAATGTTTCCTGAAAAATAATAGCAGCAAGTTTCAATAATTAAGATTATTGCTTATTTTTGCACTCCGAATTTGGAAAAGGTTAAGAGACTATTACGAGACCCACTCCAAAGGATGAAGTTGAAATATTGAAGATTACTACAATATTGGGCCTATAGCTCAGTTGGTTAGAGCACCTGACTCATAATCAGGTGGTCCCTGGTTCGAGCCCGGGTGGGCCCACTGAAAATGAAGCACTTACAGACGCAAGTCAGTAAGTGCTTTTTTATTTGCACAACATTTTGCACAACATTTCATGAAATAGGTGATAGATAAAAGCAAGTATATGACAGAATAGGGGTTACTTGAGATTTCTGATAGTTTGTAATATAGTGGCATATTTTAGTAACCGAATGGACGAATCTGATATCATATGCACTTCTCATTGCTTCAATGTTTGGTTTTAATCTATCTTGCACTTTGGCTGGTTGGAAAAAAATGGATTTGAGAATATCCTATATATCATAACACAGATTGGCATTCATTTCTTATCTAAGAAGCTATTTACACGTGTTTGTGCAAGTCGTTTTAGAACTCTTTTAGTTTAACTCAAGTCTTAAATGGCTTTTAAAAATCACAGTTCAATAAATCGTTTTATCCAATGTGTGTTATCGGCTGCATGTTAGATATAATGTTCAAATCACCTAGCTTGACAAATTAGTGTTTATAAATCTATCTGTACGCTTTATCCCAATTGCTACATAGACTATTTCCGGATTAAATGCCAGATAGAGCATGTTTGTTGTCAAGTATCCGGAATTATCGGATTTTCGTAAATATTATCTCAATACGAGTTTAAATGCTCAGACATATATCCTAAGAGTGATTAATCCTCAAGATCAGGTTTGTTCTCATACTTTTCTAGCTTTCTCTTTAGCTCCTCATTTTTATTATATAAATCTGAAAACATCTGACCACGTTCAACAAATTCTTTTCGAAGTATCTCGTTTTCCTTTTTCAGTTTTTCCAAATCCTGTTTTAGGTAATAGATTATTTGATGTTTTTTATTCCTGTCCTTTTTGTAAGCATTAATAGTATTGTTTGCAATAACGAGTCGGTCACGCTCTGCTTTTTGATCTTTATTTAAATAATTTTCTTTTCTGTTTACATAGGTTCTGCAAGAATTACTACAATAAATTGTATCTCGCCTTGTTGCTAAAAATATTTCGTCGCAGCCTGGACAAGTTTTTTGAAAAGTTCTTCTTTTTTTCCGATTTTCACTAAGATCTGGTGTCATTTTTAGTTTTTTAGTCCATTTTTGGATCGAATCCAGTAAAATTACTGAGATTTGGTTGCGAATATATTATAATACGAATGAAAGTCGTTACAATACGTAACAAAAAATCAACAAAACGAAACATTCAAGCACAATCAATTACAACGTGTATCAAATTTGTTATATTCATTGGGAAACAGCACAACATACTTATATCGTAAATATCTCTTTTAAAAAGAAGGATTTGAGTAAGGTTAGGCACTTATCTATTTTTAAATAAATTTGAAATCAAAATTTGTCTACCTACTTTTCAATTGATCCCTACTTAGAAGGCAGCCTTTGATTGAAGACAAAATTCGTAAGTCAGATTATGAATTGATAGTTTCTTGCACTTCCTCAAAATCTACCAGACTATAGGTAGTTTTTTGAGCTAAGGAACGGGAGCCTTTAAATGTCTTTCTTTGGAGTGTACAGTTATACCGTGTTGCATATAAATTAACTCCCAATTCGGTGAGCTTAATGGCAATAAACTCATCTACTAG
>JBFHES010000252.1:0-6767 GCA_041584015.1 Bacteroidales bacterium | reverse complement strand
TGTGGCCGATGAGGTTGCAGTAGCAGATGATTGAGCGGTTGCTTGTGAAGCGAATCCGATAAAGATAATTGCGAGTGCGATAAGTAATTTTGAGTTTTTCATAGCAGTAGATTTAAATAGTTTAGATTTTCGTTTGATTAAATTTTATACTCCAAAAGTAGGGCGTTTGGCTATTCGCTAATTTTTTATGTGATCAACTACTAATTATTGTTGATGAACGTTATTATTTAATAAACTCTGCTTTTTTGGCAATGGTAAACGGCCAATTTTTGTTGATGAATGGAAATAATGAGTTTTTTACATGTAGCGATAAAGCTCTAGTTCCTTGTTCAGGAGAGTGATGAGAGATGTGGCGATGCTCAATTCTTCGAAACAGACCTGTGGAAAGGAAACCTTTTCGTGCTTTTACGTATGAGTGATCTTCAAACCTAGTGCTTAGAAAATCAATCGAAACATGGATAATAGAGTGATGGAGAGACGGTAAGTTTGTCAGTGCCTGTATGTGTTATTTTTCCAAAAGGTGGGACACCGATAACAAAAAAGCCCCGGATGTAATCTGAGGCTTCTTGATGTCTACTATATATGGTGATTAAATAACATCATAAAACTCATACTCATATTTGGCTTTGTGACTAAGCTTGCTCTTATAAAGGTATTCTCTTTCGACAATTCGATTGTCTTGGTATTTATAATTGGTTTCACTCCTGAGCTTTCCTTTATAGGTGTATCGCTTTTCAATAATATTGTCTCCATCATATTTTGAGATGGATTGTGATCTTAGCTTACCTTTTTTTGTAAAACTCTTGTAGCTGGTTTGTTTATAATAAGAATGATCATAAGTCATTAGATATTTTATCCTGTCTTTTTTATCATAGCGAGAAGACTCAACGATAAGCGTATCCTTAAGTGTATATTTTCTAACATATTTAGAAATCTTTCCTTCGTCATCAAATGATTGATTGACCTGAATCAAGTAATCATCCTCTGTCTTTTGGTATTTACAAACCTGTGTCTCATCTTTAGTTTGTGCAAGCTTGATACCTTCATCATTGCATTCGTAGGTCCATTCATGCATTATTTTCCCACGGCTATTTAGCAAAGTGCTTCTTGTTTTCTTGCCTTCATTATTATAGTTATACAACCACTGCTTACTTATTTTCTTTCCGCCACGCTTATAGAGATACGATTCTGTTAGCTTTTTATCTTTATAAACATAGGTTTTCTTTCGAACGGTTTTACCCTTTCCATTAATAGTAGTTATGGCAACTACATTGTGATCGGCATTATATTCTGTAATTACCTGCTGGTCCAATTTACCCCTTTTATAACGCTCCATCTTAGCTATGGCGCTCCAGTCGTTATATTCATTAATTTGTTGAGAAACAATTTTACCTTTTCTATTTATGGATTCAAAACTGGTTAATTGACCATCCTTGTTGTACTTATAAATATACTTTGATGTTTGTGCTTTTTTGTTGGTATTATAAACAGTTTTTTGTTTGACATTTTTATTGTCGTGGCCGACATCCTGGCCTGCTTGGTAATAATCATGGTTATAGGTGATTTGATAATTGTATTCTTGTGCAGTGGCCGATGATAACAAAATAGTAAATGCACAAAGTAGCAGTAGGTAGTTGGTTTTCATTTTGGATATTATAATTAGTGTGTGAATTAACAACGATTAAACATAGCTATTATTATCGTTTGAGCAAAAAAAAGGCCGCCCTGAAAGGGCGGCCTACCGAAAGTATATGTTAACTTAACCGTGATGAGTATTATCTAATACTCATAGGCTTTGTGGAGGTAAACTTGTCTGTAATCAACTTGTAATAGTAGTTGCCTGCTTCAAGTCCACTTGCATCGAACTCAACAATATGAGCTCCAGCATTACGGTTTTCAACAATCACTTCTTTTACAAGTTCTCCAATTGCATTATAAACGGTAAGGTTTACATGGCAATCTTCAGCTAAGTAGAACGGAATTCTTGTGATTCCATTATATGGATTTGGCATATTTTGACCAAGATTGAATGATTTTTCAGCATCAGCTAAAATTACCTTTCCAACAATACTAATACTGTTCGAAATATATTCATCGCTACCCTGGAACCATTCTTCAACAATTAGCTCTTCTTCTACACCGGTTAACTGGTGCCACAGCTTGATGTTAAAGAATTGACCATTTGAACCTTTGTCCTGATCTTCTATAATTTGCTTGCCCCAAACTGTTAATGCAGTAAAACTACCGTTGTAAACAGATGAACCAATTAAAGCTCCTGAAGCATCAAAGATCCCAATTTCGTCTCCAGATTCTGGCTCAACACTCCATGCATCAGCAGGTATACCAATGGTCATGTTGTCTCCGGTAGGTTTAACTGATTGGTAGTTTATTGGCGCAGTAGCTTCAGAAATTGCACTCTTTGTACCTGTAGTATTTGCAGGATATAAGAATTGAGTTGCAGAACAATTGTTCTTGATCTGATAACCTTCGCCTGGAATCATATCACCAATGGTGTTCAATCCATTGTAAAATGGCCAGAAAATTTGACCTGATCCATTCTTAGCAATCTCAAGACAGCCAACAGTATAAGCTGGAGCTGTAATTGGATCGAGCATAACTGCGATGTCAGCAGGAGAAGTTCTTAAGTAACCCATAATACTCCAACCATTCGGAATGGTAAACGGTGTAATCTCTGGTGCAATCTGTAAACCTGTTACTCCAAATGTTACTTGCTGTGTACCATTAATCTTAACCTGATAACCTTCTCCAATGGCAATGTCGCCAATCGTATTTAAATGGTTGTAATAAGGCCAGAAAATTTGACCAGCACCATTCTTCACAATCTCTAAATCACCCTGAACAAATGGAGGCTCAACAATATCAGCCATTACAGAAACAATACTCGGATTGGTTGGCTCAACATAGGTTGACCAAATACTCCATCCACCAGGAAGATCAATTGCCTGAGTAATGATAGATTGGAACACGATGGATTGAATGCCACTTAAACCTGAAATTGCAAAATCAGAGTTATGAGGGTACAATAAGGTGTCGTAGGTCGGAATACCGCCGTAAGCTTCTGTTTCGTCAGTATCAAAAACTTTCCAAACAAATGTTTCGCCAGGAGCAAATCCATTGTTTGCATTTGGCTCGGTACCGTATGCTACAACTGTTGTATTCATTCCGCTCCAGAATGCATAACCACCGCATACCATTGTGCCACTATTATTATAGAATACGCCAATTAAGCTACCCGGTTCAATTGCAGAACCATCAAGTGTAACAAAGGCATTAAAAGGAACGATAATGTCGTGGTTAGCTGGAGTTGTTGCAGGAATCCATGTTGAATCAGGAATTGGAGAAACAACAGAGAAGGCTGCTTCTATGTTACAAGCATTGTCATCGGTAACGGTAATAGTATACATACTTGCATAAATAGAACTAACATCAGCAGTTGTAGCTCCGTTTGACCATGCATAGCCATATGGTTCAACGCCACCGGCTACTGTTAGGTCAATAGCTCCATCGTTTCCACCAAATGTAGTAGCGTCTGTAATAACTCCGGTGATGATGATTGCATCAGGCTCGGTAAGTGTAATCTCAGCAGTTTCAACCCAACCTGCAGCATCAGTTACTGTAACAGTATAGGTTCCTGCTGTTAGGTTATTAATAGTTCCAGTTTGAGGATAAGCACCCCAATCGTAACTTACTGGATACTCGGCAACGGTTCCACCATTACCTGGCTGGATGTTGGCCGATACAGATCCTGTTGCAGCACCATTACATAATATATCGGTTCCGGTTAGATCAATGATGAACTTTGGAACCTGTGAACCTGTGATCTCAAGGTCGAAAGCACCAAAGGCTGAACTGTTACCATAAACACGCACATAGTAAGTACCTGCGTTTAGAATACCCGGAATTGTAATTTGTGATTGTGTTCCACAGAAGTTGTTATTGCTATAAATTGAACTGGTACTTCCGCAGCTATCCCAAATTTGTAATTGAGTGTCGAAGGATGAACCACAAAGTGATACTACTACATTTTCGTACGGTACCGGAACTTCGAATTCCCACCATTCGCTATCATAAGCAAAGGTTGTTGCAGAACTTACAGCAGGATCTCCAGGGATTCCGTATGGATAAGCATCTGAACAATTTAATCCACATCCGTTGGTATTTTCAACTATCCAGCAAATCTCATTGTTTGGTGCATAACCATCTGCTACAACTGTTACACCAGCGCAGAATGAGTAAGTAGTATAAGCTGTTAAATTAACCATTGATGCGAAGGTGTAATTAAGTGTTGCACCTGGCTGAATGGTGTCAGTTACTGTTTCAGTTACAGGTGTTCCACCATCAAGTGTGTAGTAAACTGTAAAGTTGGTTAGTTCATTCAAACCATTGTTGTAAATATCAACACTAACACTTTCGTTTGTTAAGAAACACCAGGATAAAGGAGAAACAACATTAACCATTCCAGCATCGTAATCTGCATACTGCGTGTAAACAGCTACAGGAACTAATTCGGTTTCGCAACCAGAACCTGATGCACCTTGAATGGTAAGGTTACTGTATGCGTTACCTTTGGTACCGCTAGATAACACATCCCAGTCTAAAGCTTCATCGGTGTCGTAAATTGCTCGTTCCACATAGTTAGATGTGGCATCAAGACCATTTCCAACCCATGCGCTTGTAAAGTCAACCTGGAAGCCATTAATTGTAGTATTAAAGGTTGCCAATTCAGCAGCTGTCCATCCTTGTACCCAAAGGTCGATGATGTTACCATTGTTATCAAGAATTACGAGCCATGCTCTAAAGGTTGATGAGCTACCAGAGCCCCACATAAGGTTACTTCCCCAGTAATTATCACTACTGCTATCAGACTTGTACTGGATTTCTCCACCTTGTAATACGCCTAATTGCCATAGGTTTGAATTTACTGAGTTAATATTTGTGTAGCTGTTACTAGCAGCAACCACCCAACCTGTAGCATCAATCTGACCAGATGTGAAGTTTGTAATCTCCGCATAATCAGTTCCACCAAGGCAAAGTTCTGAGATTCCTATTGAACCAGCTGAACCAGCTGCTGCAGTTAGGTAATAGGTTGTTGTGTCGAATAATTGAGGTGTTACCAGTACGGTGTCGTTAACCAATTGTGTGGTATCAGGTCCGTACCAGTAATAATTCAAGTTGGTGTCAACATTATTTATTAATAGTGTCGCCATCTCGCTCGACCAAATGGTTACATCGTCGGCAGTTGGTGCAATTGGACTTACACCCGCTGTTATGGTTACCATTGAAGTATCGTTCATTTGTATAGGATCAAGACCATAAGCGCAATAAGCTGTAATCTCGAAGTCCATTTCAACACTAGTTGTTAAATCAATCGGAGTCGTAAATGTGTAAACATAAACCGCCCCTTCAGGAATAGTATCAGCAATTGTTTCTGTAACAGCTGCTGTCATAGTGTTGTTAATGAAAGAAACATCCAACCCGTCAAGTATCGAATCACCAAGGTTGGTGATGGTAATTGTTACATCTTCCAAACCTAAATTACATCCTGTAAGCGGTGCTTCGATAGATGTCATTTCAACATTGTATTGAGGCATTGCATATAGCTGCTCGCAAACCATGTCGTTCATTTGATTGGTATCGCCAGCCAGTACTGTGTAGGCACAGATGTCGAAATATCCACCAGGCACGTTTATGTCGCTAAATATAACTGTGTCTGATTGTAATGATGGTAAGTTACCTGTATAGTTTACTGTTTGAATAATACTACCATCTATGGTAAATACAACATCCATAGTAGTAATAGGGAGTAAACCAAGGTTGTAAACCACAACTTCTACCGGAGAAATATCATTTTCTGTAAGAATTGGTGTTTGCACTGGCGCAATAAACGCAGTTGCACCGGCATCGTGATCAGAAGGTTCCTGTACTACAATCATGTAGTCTTCAGTTTCTCCCCAGCTGTATGTGCCGCATGGTGTAACATTCGCCGCTGTACCACTTTCGCGATAAACAATTCTTAATCCATGGGTTCCAGGAAGTGCTGTAACCGGAGTATTAATTGAACCGCTAATGGTAGATGATGATGAGTTTGCAGCGCTAAATACCAATTCATCCGTAGTTTCATCCCAAACACCGTCGTGATTCCAGTCAACATATACTTCTGTATAACAGTTGTAGGATGTTGAGTAACCAGGAGCAAAGTCGGTGATGATTGTTATAGGAGTAGCTAGACCAGGTGTTAAAGCTGGAATAGGTAATGCAGTAAAGTCTGAGTACATTACACCAAAAGCAGGACCACTATTATTCGTGAAACTTCCTATTGATACTTCAACAATCTCCTCGTATCCTGTAGATGTTGCAGTAGATGTACAATATGTTAATGGTACGTTTTCTACTTGCCAGCATAGCGAGTCATTTGCTGTCCACGTATCGCCACCTAGTTGGGTATAAGCGCAAATGTCATAAACACCAAAGGTGCTTAAGTTTGCCGGTACAGTGAAACAATAAGAACCTACTGTACCAGGCTGGATTGGTGTTCCAACATAAATCTCGGTAAGTAATGTATTTATTGGGCCAGTTACCTCGTAGCTAATTGGGAAGTTACTTGCAGCAAGTGCTCCTGTATTCTCAATCTCAACACAAACTGATACTGATGTAAGTTCAGCACCAGACACTGGAGATATTGAAGCAGATACACCAATGTTGTAGTCAGGTATGTTAGCTACATAAGCGGTAACTGCAATAAGTTC
>JBFHES010000251.1:0-6775 GCA_041584015.1 Bacteroidales bacterium | reverse complement strand
GCAGAATTTATATTTAAAGCCAGCAGGAGGTTTGTTATCCAGCAGTTCCTTCAATTCAAGCAGGAACTGCTCATCATCAATATCGTAGATTTTGTCAATAATTAAATATTTAAGTTGGGCCAGGTTCATGATTAGGATTTAGGTTTCGGTAAAATTAGGTCATATTTTACTTTATTAGTTTTAATCAACGTTAATAAAAGTTAATTATTATCTACCAGTCAACGGTTTAGCAAGCGATGCTCCGGCAAAAACACTTAACTCATTTATCGTTTTTTCATCCATTGCACCGCGCAACAAATATGCCGTATTTATGGAATCTGCTTTACTAACCAATATTAATTCGCTACTATTTTCGCCAATATAAACTACCGAATAAACATCATCAATATTATGTTCACCATACAGGCTGTATTCATTTGCATCTAGCCAACTAACTACTTCATCAAACAAAGTTCCGGGATTTTCATTGGTAAGAGTTTGCTTCAAAATCCAAACCTTATCCAGTTTACCAGCCATCGACAAAATGTTTGGAATTGAATCATTTGAATTATTTGATGCTATTTCAATTAACATTTCCTTCTCAATGATAATTGAAACAACTGAGCTATTGGTATAATATTGAGCAAATAACTCATCAGATTCTAAAGATTGTGCTTGCCCGATATATACACAAAAGACAAGCATCATCATAATCGAAACACCTGAAAATTTACTAGAACCATTCATTTTAGTCTATCTCCTTTTTAGCTGATTCATCAATTTCGTTGAGCGCTTTTGATACATCCTTCAGGACCATTTCTGTTTCTTCCTGACATTTCACTTCATCGGTGCAGGTTTCCAGAGGGACAGCCGTTCCCATAGAATCACTTTCAATATTATTAAAACTTTCTTGTACGCTTTGTATGGCAAAAATAAGTAACACAGTTGCAGCTATAGCAGTAAGTATTCTTCCAATCATTCTTGGCAAATTACGCTCGGCTTTCTGCTGCTGCTCAAGACTCGCTTTAATGCGCTCTTCCAGCCCGGTTATTTCTGGTACTTCATCTACTGCATTTGTAAAAAAAGCTAATTGATCCTGAATAGCCTGTAAATGTTCAGGCACTTCATTCTCGGAAAAGAATTCCTTTAGTTGCTTTTCTTCTTCAATGCTTGACTCCCCCTCATAGTATTTCTGAACTAGTATTTCAATTTGCTGCAACTTCATAATCGTAGATTTTTTCAATTTCTTCCCTTACTTTCTTTCTTGCTCTCGACAGGTTAACACGTATAGCATTTACTTGCATGTCAAGTCTTTCAGCCATTTCATCAAATGACAACTCATCAAAGTCACGTAGCTTAATGATAATCTTTTGTTGATCCGGAAGCGTTTCAATAATTTCCTTCACCAGTTTATAGCGTTCAGAAACTTCCAGTTCATTAAGCGGTGTACCTGTTTTCTGTCGAGGTTCTACACGCAAGGTGTCTTCAATGGAATAGGTTCTTTTCGCTTTAAGTTTATCTAAACAGTGATTTTTAGTTACTGTATATGCAAATGCCTCAATGCTCTTATAGCCATCGAGTTTGTCTTTTATTGCCCATAACTTAGCGAATACGTCCTGCACCGCATCCTCTGCGTCGGCAGCACTTCGTAAATAGCGATATGCTAAATGATATAAACGCTCGTTAATGGGTAATACCCTCATATTAAATTCTTGAATACTCATACCGGCTTTCTTGACGATCTACTTTTTGTAAAGTTACACGCAATTAGTAAAAAAGTAAATAGTTAAGTTAAAACTTCGTTTTAGAAGCAATTAGCAGTCTCAACTATTTTATATAGAAATAGAATATATATTGTAGACCAACCGTGGCTAATACCTGAAAGCAGCCCGTTGGGATTAATTAGCACCTACGAGCCCAATGCTCTAAAGTCTTCTCCTGTAGGATTCTGGAACACCTTCAACTCGAACTCTGGGATGAAGGCAAGAAAATGATCGAATATGTCTGCCTGAATTGCCTCATAATGAGCCCATGCCTGAACAGCGCTAAACACATAAATTTCCATCGGCAAACCTTTTTCTGATGGTTGCAATTGCCTGATTAAAAATGTCATTTCGCGATTGATATTTGGATGCACTTTTAAATAACGTTCCATGTAAATTCGAAAAACGCCTATATTGGTTAACCTACGCGTACGAGCAAAAACATCCTCTGGATTTTTCTGAGAAGAAGCCAACTCAGCCATCTTGTTCGTAATATAATCTGAAAGCAGCTCATTCTTAGATAATTTTGCCAACAAATCATCAGAGCAAAACTTCACAGAATTCACATCAAGAAATAAGGATCGTTTTATACGTCTGCCTCCAGACTCTTCCATGCCCCGCCAATTGTTAAAGGAATCAGCAACCAGGGCATAGGTAGGCACAGTAGCAATGGTTTTATCCCAATTTTGCACCTTAACTGTGTTCAATGTAATTTCTAATACCGTTCCATCAGCGTTGTGTTTAGGCATCGAAATCCAGTCGCCCGGACGAACCATATCATTGGCTGACATTTGTATACTAGCCACAAAGCCTAATATGGTATCCTTAAAAACTAAAATAAGAACTGCAGCCATGGCACCAAGCCCTGTAAATAAAATAACCGGCGATTTGCCTATGAGAATGGCTATTATTGATATGATGATTATTGCATAAATAATAATTTTAGCCACTTGCACAAAACCAGTTATTGGCTTATCCTTAGAAATTTCATAGGAATTATAAATATCCTGAACTCCATTTAGAAAGGCATTAATTACTAGTATAATAATAATCAACATATATATACTTGCACCTCCTTTAACAATCTGTACAAGATGAACAGAAAACTCTCCGAACATTAGCGTTGCAAATGCATACACTACCATAGCCGGTGCTAAATGCGCAAGACGTGTAAACACTTTACGCTTAAGTAAAATATCGTCCCATTCGGTTTTTGATTTAAGCACAACACGCTTTACGATACCCAGAAATATACGTTTGGCGAATATATCCGATAATATGGCAATTATTCCAACAAGCACAATCCAAATTGACATGCGCATCCAGACTGCATCATCAGCGTCGAGGCCAAGATGGTTTACCCAATCCTCAACTGGTAAAAAAGAAAGCGTATCCATAATCTATTATATATTACTAAAATAATCGGTGATAAAAGGGTTCGAACGTTTTTCCATTCCAATAGAACTTGCCGGGCCATGGCCAGAATAAACAACCGTTTCCTCGTCGAGCACTATGAGTTTTGTTCCAATACTTTTCATAAGGATATCATAATCACCGCCAGGCAAATCAGTTCTACCAATACTTCCTTTAAAAAGCACATCACCCACCAAAACAAATTTATCTTCTTCGGAATAAATAGCAATGCTACCTTTAGAATGTCCCGGAACATGCATTAACTTAAGCGTATTTTCTGCCAAGGTGACCTCTTCCATATTGGTAATGGCAGTATCTAGTTCAGGTAGCTTATTAACCACAAAACCCCAAACACTTCCATAGGAAGGTGCATTTTTAACTAAAGGAACGTCCTCTTCATGTAGTTCTAATTTAAGTCCATACTCTTCGCAAACAAAGGCTGCTCCCAAAATATGATCAATATGCCCATGTGTATTGATCATCCTTACGGGCTTTAGCTTGTTGTCCTTCAGAAAATCAACCAATACTTGCTGTTCATCTTCAGAATAACATCCGGCATCTACAATAATGCATTCACCATTTTCTGCACTTAACACATAGGTATTCTCTTGGAAATCGTTAAAAACTAATCGATGTACTTTTATCATAATTGTATTTTTATCAATATTAATAAAACTGCCTTGTTAAGCAGCATTACCTTATACCTTTCCTTTTAGAAACGGTACAAAGGAAAAATCACCAAACTCCTCGCGCGCAAAACTGGTTTCACTTGTTTTAGTTAAACGCGTCATGATTTGCCCACCACCTTCACCAATTGGGGCAACCAACATTCCTCCAACTTTTAGTTGACTTTTTAGATCCTCGGGTATGAATGTTGCACCAGCAGTAATTAAAATTTTATCAAAAGGGCTGTATCCAACTTTGCCAATATAGCCATCTCCCCAGAATAACTGTGGCTTATAACCTATTTTTGAAAGAACGGCATTTGCATTATAATACAATTCCTTCTGCCGCTCAATAGAATATACTTTAGCCTCCAGCTCTAACAAAATTGCTGTTTGATAGCCACTCCCAGTTCCAATCTCCAGCACTTTTTGTCCTGGCGCTATTTCTAACAATTCTGTTTGAAATGCAACCGTATAAGGCTGTGAGATTGTTTGACCGGCTGCAATTGGGAATGCTTTGTCTTGATATGCGTGACGTATAAAGCTACTATCCATAAAAAAATGTCGCGGCACTTTCAGCATTGCAGCAAGCACCTTCTGGTCCTTGATTCCTTTACTACGAACCTCCTCCACTAACTTTGCTCTTGAGCCTTGGTCTCTATAGGTGTCTAACATAGATTTAATTTCGAATGGGTAAATTTACTTAAATGCGCTAATTTTAAATAGCATTGTTAACAGAATTAATAATTAATTAGATTCAACTGAAGCCGCTTGTTAATTATTTAGGTGATAACTTGTGACATCGCAGTGAAGACAGGCCTATTCAAAGTAGTAGATTTGTCGAAACAGAATACTTCGTTTATGGTAAGAATTGGTGTTCTTGGTGCCGGATTTTTAGGTAAAATTCACATTGGGCTAATAAAAGAGATTTCAAATTTTGAATTGGTTGGTTTCTACGATCCCGATCCACAAAAGGTTGCTGAGACCGTAAAAGAGTTCGGTATTAAACCATTTACTTCACCAGAATTGCTACTTCAAAATGTTGATGCAATTGACATTGTTACACCAACCATGTCTCATTTCGAATGTGCGGTTGATGCCCTTAAAAATTCAAAGCATATTTTCATTGAAAAACCTATCACCTATTCATCAGAAGAAGCCTGTAAGTTAATTAAGCTCTCGCACGAAGCCAATGTTACTGTACAGGTTGGACATGTGGAGCGTTTTAATCCGGCATTTATTGCAGTTAAACCCTACTTTAACAACCCTCTTTTTATCGAAGCACATCGTTTGGGCCAGTACAATCCAAGAGGCATGGATGTTCCTGTGGTACTTGACTTAATGATTCATGACATAGACATTGTTTTGAATATAGTTAAAAGTACGGTTCGTAAAATAAGTGCCAGCGGCGTGCCAGTAATAAGCGACACTCCCGACATTGCCAATGCCCGTCTGGAATTTAACAATGGCTGTGTTGCCAACCTAACAGCTAGTAGAATTTCATTAAATAAAATGCGCAAAACGAGAATCTTCCAGCGCGATGCCTATATATCACTAGATTTTCTTAATAAAGAAGCTGAAGTGTACCGGATGAAACCTAATTTAAGTCATCCGTTTCCACCAGAGATGCAATTAATACCCGGCATTGATCAGAAAACGCATGGCATAACAATTGAAAAACCCGAAGTAATTAAAAGCAATGCCATTAAGGAAGAACTCAAATGCTTTCACGATGCAATCATCAATAATACTCCTCCGCCTGTTACTATTGATGATGGTTATGCAGCTCTGGACATTGCGCTTAAGATCCTAAAAATGATGCCTCCGATAAGTTTGTAAAGAGTTGATTTGCAAATATTCTGATAATATCCAGTATAACAACCTTTTTAGCTTTGCCTTTTTAACTACCGATAAAATTGAAGCTTATCAGTACATTATTTAAACACAAAGCTTCCATTTGCCTGCTAATATTTAGTATATTTCCAAGAATTATTTAGAACAAATCAGGATATCTCCTGTTTTTAAGATAATATTAACTTCATTAAAATAACTCTTTGTTATGGCAAATCTACAAACAAAGTACCTGGGTGTCGATCTTAAGAATCCAATCATCGTTGGAGCAAATAACATGGTTACTGATATTGCTTCGCTAAAAAGGATGGAAGCTGCGGGCGCAGCTGCAATTGTTTTCAAATCACTATTTGAGGAACAAATTCAATTAGAAAATTTAGAACTACACAATCAGGTGAACGAGTATTCCGACAGGAATGCTGAGATGATTAATCTTTTTCCGGATGTTGAACATGCTGGCCCGGAGGAATATTTAATGAATCTCGCGAATGCAAAAAATGCGGTGAACATACCGGTTTTTGCAAGTCTCAATGCGGTTTATACTGAATCGTGGGTTGATTATGCAAAACGAATTGAAGCAACAGGTGTCGATGGAATTGAGCTAAACTTCTACTCATTCCCTAAAGACTTTGAAGTATGCGGAAAAGACATTATTGCAGAGCAAATTGAAACTGTAAAGGCTATTGCCCAAGCAATCAAAATTCCAATAGCAATTAAGCTAAGTCCGTTCTACACCAACATTTTAAGTGTAATTAAACGTATGGATGAGGCAGGTGCTAAAGGTTTTGTTTTATTCAACAATCTATTCCAACCAGACATTGATATTGAAACCGAGGCTAATTTCTATGCTTATAACTTAAGTGGTGGCGGCGACAACCGATTACCACTACGATACGCCGGACTGCTTTATGGTGAGCTTGACGCACAGATTTGCAGCAACACGGGTATCTATTCAGGGAAAGATGTAATTAAAATGATTTTAGCAGGAGCCGACACCGTTCAAGTGGTTAGTACGCTTTACAAAAACAAAATTGAATACATTGGCACAATGCTAAAGGATGTAGAAGAATGGATGGACAAAAAAGGCTACGAAGACCTTAAGGG
>JBFHES010000250.1:0-6850 GCA_041584015.1 Bacteroidales bacterium | reverse complement strand
ATATCCAGTACCTGATCGGATGTATGCTCTGGCGCTACTTTTAAGCGACCCGACACATGTTCTTTAATTACCTGCCGTGCATAAGTCAACTTATCTTCGGGCAGATTACCATCTTTATCAAAAAACATATCGTACCTGATACCACTTCCAATAAAGGCTTTCTTTACGCCAGTTTTTGCTGCAATATTCGAATACAAATCGGTCATAGGTTGATGATCTGTATCCAGATTACTACATACTTTCGGGAAAATACATGATGGTCGTTTGCAATTGGTGCACAAATCGAGGCGCTTGCCTTTCATCTTGTACATATTCGCTGATGGGCCTCCAACATCACTAATGTAGCCTTTAAAGCCTGGCATTGCTGTTACCACATCAACTTCCTTAAGAATTGATGTTTCGCTGCGGCTTGCAATGAATTTACCCTGATGAGCTGAAATGGTACAAAAGCTACAACCACCAAAGCATCCTCTATGACTGTTTACAGAGAATTTAATCATCTCAAAAGCCGGGATAGCTCCTTTGTTTTTGTAACGCGGATGCGGCAAGCGGGTGTATGGTAAATCGAAAGACTCATCCATTTGGTCCTCTTCCATTGGAGGGTATGGAGGAT
The DNA here is from genome assembly GCA_041584015.1 of Bacteroidales bacterium. Classification (GTDB taxonomy): domain Bacteria; phylum Bacteroidota; class Bacteroidia; order Bacteroidales; family M50B96; genus JBFHES01. The sequence continues at coordinate 6,237 of JBFHES010000250.1, read as the reverse complement.
TTACGATGATGCAATCTTCTCCGGCAGCCTGAATAATTCTACGTGCAGAAAGTTTATTCGATTCCTCCTCAATGTACCTGAAGTTCATTGCATATTTCTTGGCATCTTTTAAACACTCTTCATGCGTGAACAAATCAATATCCTGCCAACGCTTATCGGGTTTAATTGGTAAATTAACATCTTGCAAATACACGGTTTGCGGAATATTTCGAAGATTCGACAAAGGCACTCCACGTTTCATCAACCTAACAATTTCCTTTATTGGCATTTCGCCCATTCCATAAACCAACATATCCGCCATGCTTTCCACAAGTATCGACGGCTTTAATTTATCCTGCCAATAATCATAGTGTGTTAAGCGACGTAATGAAGCCTCAATGCCACCAAGTAAGATGGGTACATCAGGATATAAATTCTTAAGAATTTTAGAGTAAACTAAACTTGGATAATCCGGACGATAACCAGATTTATCTCCAGGAGTGTAGGCATCATCGTGACGGATTCTTCTGTTAGCAGTATAATGATTAACCATTGAATCCATAGCTCCTGCCGTAACACCAAAGAATAACCTTGGAACACCTAACTTTTTAAAGTCGCGCAAATCGTCGCGCCAGTTAGGCTGCGGAATAATTGCAACACGCAAGCCTTCACGTTCCAGCAATCGGCCAATGACGGCGGCACCAAAAGATGGATGATCGACATATGCATCACCTGAAAAAAATATAACATCTAACTCTTCCCATCCACGCGCCTTAACTTCCTTTAGGGAGGTTGGCAACCACTGTTCTGTTTTATATCCTTTCCAATAATCCATTCTTTCTGATTGTATATTTTATATCACCTTAACTGCCTGACAAGAATTATGTTCAATACCAAGGCGTTTGTTTAGCAGAGAGCAAATGTGCGCGAAAAGCTTAAGGATTCACCTTAAATTTTTCATAGTCATTATATCCCTTTTCGCCACGTGTGTAAAAGGTATTTTTATCGGGTTCAACGATTGGCCATCCATTTTCAAACCGTTCCACAAGATCTGGATTCGACACATACCATTTACCATAGGCTACCATGTCAGCAGCTCCATCTTCAATTATTTTATTTCCCGACTCATAGGTAAAGCCAAAATTAGTCATTAGTAAACCGCTGTAAACAGGACGATACAATCGAGTAAGATTTTTCAATTCAATGGGGTAATCTTCGTTCCACTCCCAGGCCTCGATCAAATGCAAATAAGCAAGATTGTACTTATTCAATTCCTTAATTGCATGTGTAAATAATCCTATGGGATCCGCATCGTGCATACCAAGTTTGCCACCCGCCGGTGAAAAACGAACACCAACCTTTTCAGCCCCAATCTCGTTGCAAACTGCAGTAAGCACTTCATTTAGGAAGCGACATCGATTTTCGAAGCTGCCTCCATACACATCTGTGCGTTGGTTTGAACAGTCGTGTAGGAACTGATCGATTAAATAACCATTGGCGGCATGAATCTCAACACCATCGAAACCCGCCGCAATGGCATTATCTGCAGCCATTCGATAATCTTCAACAATCTGACTAATTTCAGCAGGTTCCAATTCATGTGGCACAGGCAATTCATGATAGCCAAATTCACCACAGTTAATCTGACCAATTTCAGGAATTGCAGATGGTGCAACTGGCAATTTATTATCTGGCTGTAATGTTGGATGCGAATGACGACCAACGTGCCAAAGCTGTAAAAAAATTACGCCACCGTTTTTATGCACGGCATTGGTAACTTGTTTCCATGATTCAATTTGCTCTGCTGTATAGATACCTGGTGTATGCGGGTAACCTGTTGCTTCTGGAGAAATATTAGTTGCCTCGGCAATGATTAAACCTGCGCTGGCTCTATCAGCGTAATGCTGTGCCATCATGGCATTTGCAACATTGCCTTTGTCTGCACGCTTGCGTGTTAAAGGTGCCATTGCCACACGATTTGACAAGTTTAAACTACCAAGTTTTATTGGTTGTAATAGTTGTTTACTCATAAAAAAAGGGACTAAGTAAATTAGTCCCAAAGATAAATATATTGCTTGTATTAATTCAGATAACTGTCAACACTATTGAATGTATAGTTTCTTAATGCGCTTCATTGGTCCGGGGCAAAAGGTCTCGTGACAAGTCATGCAACGATTCACCAATTCATTGAATACCTCTTCCTGATCCACATCTGGTTCTTGCATTTTTTGCGCTTGTATTAGCAGCAAGTTAGTAAAAGCTGTGTACTCATCTGTTTTAACATCCGGATCAGTTGGTGTGGCAGTATGGCAATCAGTTATTAATTTAATGTAGTCATCAGTCATTGCCATTTTTCCGGCAGCAACATCTTTCTTAAGCACCTCGCCTTCCTCAAACAAGGCACGCATTAGAATTGCTAGTTCACTATCGCCATTCGGGTTTTGCTCCGAAACCTCAACTTGAGATTCATCTACTGACGAAGCCTGTTTTTTTTTATTCGCGCTGTTAGAGCATGATGCAACAAACAACAGTATTGATAAACCTACAATTACTAAAGTGCTGTTAACCTTCATTGCTATTCACCTCTCCTTTAATGATTACACCATTCGCTTCAAATGCGTATGTAATTTCTGGTTCTGTAACCGCATCAATTTCTTCCTGACTTGCATTTGCATCCTCAAGATAATGTTTTTGCGCTGCAACTGAGATTGTGTCTATGGTAGCAACACCTTCAACTGTTGCCATTTTTCCGTAGGCGTCCTTCGGCACAAAAAACTCATAGTCCTTAAAGCCAACCATCATGGTAGTTTCATCATCCAGCACCAAAGTCATCCAACAACCTTTTTTGGCACATACATCATCGATCTTAGCCGTTAATTTCACATCAAGACTGTCCTTACCTTTAAACGCCTCTAAAAATTCAGCGGCATTCATAGCACCATCAGAACTAATATTAGCTCCATGTTTGGTAATTTCAAATTGTGGCTGTTCTTGCTTTTTAGTAGTGGTGCCGCATGAAGCAAGAAGAAGTGTAAGCGAGATAATTAGTAAATTTTTCATTCGTAATTTGTTTTTAATATCAAATAGATTCAACCCTGATTTCAATATTAGCCACGTGCGTATCAATGAATCATGGATGTTTCTTTGTTAAGAATTTTACAAGAAAACCCAAGCGGTGTTAAATTGTTCAAGCAATTACACATAAAAAATGGATAAGCAGGAAATTAGCTCAAATTCCGATATTATCCTTCATTAGCTAACCGTTTAAAAATCGAGAACAGGCATGTATTACCTTCTCCATAAACTCAAGGTGAGGAATATGTCCACATTTATCAATTACCAATTCCTGATAGATACCGCTCACCTTTTGCTTAATTAACTGTCCTTGCATTAATGTCCCAAACGTATCGTTTGTTCCCTGGATAAATAGAACAGGCGATTTAATTACTGTTAACTCCTCAAGCATATTCCAATCTCGACTTTCCGTACTTGTCCAGAAATTAGCCCAACTCCAAAACATGGTATCGGTATTTTTTTCGTGGTACTTCTCCAGTCGTTGTTTAAAGTCGCTATGCTGGTAGGCCCACACCGCCCCTTGCACGCCCTGTTGAGTAACATCCTCAATAATTACATGCGGTGCAGCTGCCACTACTTTATTACATTTTTCAGGATGAAATGCAGCAAACAATAAGGCAATTGTGGCTCCATCGCTGTGACCATAAATATTAATAGGTACATCTATTTGCAGTGACTCTAAAATAGCAGGCAGATAATTTTGGGCTTCATCAGCCAGATAGCTGGTATCGCGAGATAGAACCGAAGTAGACTTTCCATATCCAACCCGATCGTATAAAATAATAGGGGCTTGAATAACATTGGCAAGTGTTTCCGGAAAACTTTTCCATTGCCCTGTACTTCCAAGTCCCTCGTGTAAAAGGACCAATGGTGTTTCGCAACCAATCAACGCTGCATTAATTAGCTCCACATAAATTTGTTTTCCATCAATCTGCAAATGCCTACTACTTTTCATCTTTCATTATGAATTATACTGCAAAGATAAATCTATGGGGTTCTTGCACAATAATGCTCGACATGAAGCACGTGCATCAGATAATTATCGGATAGAAATAATACATTTGCGCATCAAATAAAACAAAGGCAATGATTTTACTCGACCAACCATATGTTTCAGACTTTCTAAAGCAAACCATTGTTGATGAACAAATACCGGTAATTACAAATGAGGCTTCACAAGCTTTTCAATTGCATGAAGGAACTGTTCTTATTTCAGAGCAGGAAGCCATTGAGCAATATGAGCGAAAGCCTTTTTTAATTTATACCAATTCGGAGAATGCCATCGATTGGGTAAATTCGAAGCTGCACTTTTCGGATCTACCACATAAGGTTGAGATTTTTAAAGACAAATTTAAATTTCGTGAATTAACGAGCGAAATGCTACCTGAATTTTTCTACAAGGAGTATAATATTAATGAGCTGGCTCAAATCAAGTACAACGATTTACCGCAAACTTGTGTGCTGAAACCGGTTGTAGGATTCTTTAGTTTGGGTGTTTATATGATAGAGAAAGAAGCGGACTTAATTAATGCCGTGAAGAATATTCACCTTGAAGTGGAGCATATAAAAAGCTTGTATCCGTTGGCTGTTCTCGATACCAATCGTTTTATTATTGAAGAATATCTGGAAGGCGAAGAATTTGCTTTTGATGCTTTTTACGACGCCAATGGTAAACCTTCCGTTGTAGGCATCATGAAGCATTTGTTTGGATCATCCGACGATGTAGGCGATCGGGTTTATTTCACTTCTAAAGAAATCATTCAAACCTACGTTCCAATCTTCGAGCAATTCCTTGTAGATATGGGCAAGTTGGTAGCTTTGAAAAACTACCCACTTCATGTTGAAGTGCGAATTAACAGCAAGGGTGATCTGCTTCCAATTGAGGTGAATCCTCTTAGAACTGGAGGTTGGTGTACTTCTGCAGATTTGGCGCATCATGCGTTTAACTACAACCCAATTAGCCACATTCTAAAACAACAAAAACCAAACTGGACTGAGATTCTAAAAAACAGCGATGATCGTAGATATTCCATTGTCATCCTAACAAATACTACAGGCATTGCTCCTGCGCAACTTAAGGAAGTTAATTACGATGCTATTCTTGCCAAATTTGAGGATACTCTTGAATTACGCAAATCGGATTTTAACAAACAACCACATTTCGGATTTTTATTTACTGCAACATCACTGGAGAATTGGAATGAGATAGAGCAAATTCTGGTTGATGATTTAAGTTTGTATGTGAGCAAAAAAGATTAATCTTCAATTGCATTTAAATAAAGCTCCTCTACTTTTGCGCGTGCCCAAGGTGTTCTTCGTAAAAACTTAAGGCTCGACTTAATCGATGGATCGTGTGTGAAACAGCGAATTTTAATTTTATCACCCAGATTCTCCCAGCCATAAATGGCTACTAAATATTGAATGATAAATGCCAATTTAACTCCGTGTAAAGGATTATTTGGTTGACCTTGTTCTCCGCTGTGTTTTTCGTGTTCTCTCTCCATACGTTTCACAAAGATACTTGATGTTTAGTTAGTGCAAACAAATTAGATCTGTTCAATCCTAAATATTGAGTTTAACCCCAACAAAAAATGACTTTATTGGATAATATACATTAACCACCTCTATACCAATATTAGCACCCGGCTGATAGTTTACTTCTGGATCGAGTCCAGTGTAATTAGTTAAGGTTATTAAATTGTTTGCACCGACAAAAACATTTAAGTGCTTTGCAGATTTCTTATCCTTGCCTAAATCTATTTGATAATCGATTACGATATTATCTAAGCGAATATAAGTAGCACTTTCAAGATAATAATCAGAGATTACTGGAATAAAATAGTCTTCAGCATTTGCCTCTAAAGCATTACCAGAAGGCAAATAAGTTCTGTTCAAAATCATTGGGTTGGCATTATAAATTGAATGCCCATTAATATATCTCAAGGAAAAGCTTAAGTTAAAATGCTTGCGAATTAAAAATGAATTACTCCAGGCCAAATCAAACCGAGGCATGACAGATGCTTCTGAGATCAGTCTTGCTAAATGTTCATCTCTGGTAACACCGCCATTCTCGGCATAGAACAGCATGCTGTTATCAGAGCTAAACTCAGCGAACTCAGGCAAATTGAAACTAAATAAGGACGATCCCGCCTGATTTATCTGTGTGTAGGCATTTTCGGTTCT
>JBFHES010000249.1:0-6876 GCA_041584015.1 Bacteroidales bacterium | reverse complement strand
GGTGCTTCAGTTTGGTTGTCAAATTGAGATACAAGCCCAGATTTCTGAGTACGAGGTCAAGGCAGCATTCCTAGAACGCTTTACTCGTTTCGTAGAGTGGGATGATGCAGAGAGATTGGATCAAGAAGATTCTGTTTTTTACATCGTTGTACTTGGTGAACATTTATTTGGTGAGAGCTTAAATGTTTTATTTGAAAACACTCGGGTAAAGGGTCGAAATGTGCAAATTGATTATCTATTGGATTATACCGAAATTGAAACTGCTGATCTTGTTTTTATAGCCAGATCGGAAAAGAAACGCCTTGGTTTAATCAGACAGCATCTGGCTAATAAGCCCATATTAACGATAAGCGATACAGAGGGTTTTGGAGCTAAGGGAGTTCTAATCAACATGATTAATGTTGATTCGAATATTCGCTACGAGATAAATAGAAAAGCCTTTGAAGAGCTTGGTTTAAAAATCAGCAGTCTGCTTTTGGCATCTGCAATAATCGTAGAGACAGATGACTAAATCAAAGCAAAAATATAATATGTCAATTCGCGCAAAATTGATAACAATCATTTTGTTGATTACTACAATTGTGCTTTCAATTGGATTTATAATTGTACTTTTTTGGCTTATACAACAGGAGGAAAAAAAGAAACTCGACTACTTAGCGGTAAATGCAAACTTAATTGGTGAATATTGTGTAGTGCCCTTATCTTTTAATGATTCTGAGCAGGCTCGTTCGGTGCTTCAAAAACTAAGAAATATTAAATCCATTAAGTCTTGTGTAATATATACCACAACAGGAGCTGTCTTTGCGGCCTATGGCGATTCACTTGCAAGTGGTGAATTGCCACGTCCAATTAATGCAGATATGATGGAATATTCCGATGGCTGTTTTAAAGTTGCTTTGCCCATTGTTTTTGAGAATAGAGATTACGGGAGTATCTATATTGAAGCCGATAACAAAGAGCTCACTCAGGCTAAACGCAGCTATAGCATCGGTTTTGCCTTGTTGTTACTTGTGCTATCTGGCATTAGTTTCTTATTAGCCCGACGAGTGGAAGGAATAATATCGGGGCCAATTCTCAAATTAAATTCATTCTTTAAAGATATTGCTGTAAGCAACAATTTCTCACTCCGAGTATCGAAGAATTATAATGATGAGATTGGTGATCTCTATGACAGCTTTAATAATTTATTACATGAAATAGAAACCAAAAGAGATGAGAAAGACTTAGCCGAAGAATTGTTGAAATCATCGAAACAGAAACTAGACCTAGCACTTGAAGGTGGTGAAATAGGAGTTTGGGAGTGGGATTTAGCTACAGATGTTACTATATGGGACAAAAGGATGGAGGAGATATTTGGCCTTGAACCTGGAACATTTGGTCAAGATTATGCGAGTTTTAAAGCGTGTGTGCATCCACTCGATCTGGATAAAACAAGGGCAGCTATACAGAATGCAATTGAGCAAAATGTACCATACAATATCATTTATCGTGCGAAGTGGAAGAATGGTGAAATACATTACATTGCCGCCAAAGCCGTTGTGTCAAGAGATGATGCTGGTAAAGCATTAAGAATGACTGGTATTTGCTTAGATTTAACTGAGGTGAAAAAAGTAGAAGAGGAACTTAAAATACATCAGGGGAATTTAGAGGAACTGGTTAAGAAACGAACTAAAGATCTGGAAGAAAAGAATAAAGAGCTGGAAAGATTTAATAGTCTATTCGTAGATCGGGAATTTAGAATAAAAGAATTGAGAGATAAACTTAAAAAGTTTGAACCTAATTCATCTGACAAATAAGAGGGTGCTTTTTTAAGCAGAAATAAGACCGCAGAAATAGGATATATGGATAAGTATAAAAATAAAACGAATTCAGAATTGCTAGCAGAAATTGAAAGATTAGAAAAATTGAATGCTGGCTTAAAGGTTCAGAATAATGAAAGGCTTTTAACAAAAGCAGATGATAGCGAAGAAAAATATAAAGCACTGTATGAAAATGCTCCATTGTCCTACCAGTCATTGACGGAGGATGGTACTTTTATAGATGTAAATCCACGCTGGCTTTTTGTTATGGGGTATCAAAGAGAAGAAGTTATTGGTCAGCTATTCTTTGATTTTTTACACCCTGAAAGTCGCCATAAAGCAGAACAAGAGATTTTTCCTGAATTCAAAAAGTGTGGATTAATTACAGGAGTAGAATTTAAGATGCGGCATAAACAAGGTCATTATATTGATATTTCGTATGAAGGCTGTGCAGGGTATAATCCGGATGGTAGTTTTAAGCAAACGTATTGTGTTTTTCAGGACATAACCGAGAGAAAGCTTGCTGAAAATAAACTGAGAATTAGTGAAGAGCAGTTCCGGGTTTTATATAACAATTCGCCAGACATGTATGTCTCTGTATCACCTGACGATGCTACTATTTTACTATGCAATGATACACTTCTTAAAAAACTAGGTTATTCAAAAGAAGAAATTATAGGTGCACCCATCTACAACTTATACCATGAAGATTGCCTGGAAGATGTTAAGGAGGTGTTTCGACAATTCGTTAAAACAGGGGACGTAACAAACAAAGAACTAATTGTTCGTAGGAAAAACGGAAGTAAGATTGATGTAAGTTTAAACGTTTATGGCGTAAGGGATAAGGACGGTAAAATTCAATACTCCATGTCTTCATGGAGAGATATTACAGAACAAAAACAATCAATTTCGGCATTAAAAGAAAGTGAAACTTTTAATCGGGAAATTGTAGACCATAGCTTTGATTGTATTAAAATTCTTGATTTAGACGGGAATCTGGAATTTATGAGCAAAGGAGGTATTAAGCTATTAGAAATTGACAATGTGCAAGACTATATTGGTAAATCATGGTTCGACCTTTTTACTGACGAAGAGCGCGGCTTAGCCATCGATGCGGTTAAGAAAGCTAGGGCAGGTGGAGTAGGTCGATTAAAATCTTACATTCCTACCGAAAAAGGCAAACCAATGTGGTGGGATGCTCAAGTAACACCAGTGGCCGATGAAACAGGACAAATATCTAGTATTCTTGCCATATCAAGAGATATAACAGAACAAAAGATAGCGGAAGAACGAGTTCGCTTTCAGGCCAATTTACTAGAAACCGTAGAGCAAGCGGTAATTGCAACAAACCCGAAAGGGATAATCAATTATTGGAATCCATTTGCTGAAAAGCTTTATGGTTGGTCTGCAGAAGAAGTGATCGGACGCAATATCTTTGAAGTAACTACCCCGCAACTTTCTCAGGATCAAATTGCTGCTATTATTTCACAAATAGAGGCTGGTAAAAGCAGTTCAGGAGAATATCTTGTTTCGAATCGCGAAGGCAATATCTTCCCTGCATTTATATCAAATTCATCAATAGTTGATTCGGAAGGTAAGGTAATCACTCTCATAGGAATATCAACAGACATTACGGAGAGAAAGGAAGCAGAAAAAGCCATAAATGAAAGCGAAGCAAAATTCACAAGCATTTATGAACAATCGCCAATTGCTATTCAAACGTATGATATGGACGGCAGGCTACTTAGAATCAATAAAAAAACACTTGATTTATTTGGATTAGATGATGAAAAGTATGTGTTAGGATTTAATTTATGGGAGGATCCAAATATTTCACCAGAAAAAAGTGAAGCCTTAAAAAAGGGAGAATCTATTTTTATTTCATCCAGTTTTGATTTTGAGACTAATCGTAATGACGTTTGGTTTCCAACTAATCGAAAAGGAGTAATATACCTTGATATGTATGTTGTTCCGCTAAAGCATGAAAATGAGAACAGTGGATTCTTGGTGCAGATTGTTGAAATAACAGAGCGTAAGCTCGCCGAGCTTGCTCGTATCGAAAGTGAAGAGAAATTTAAAATGTCCTTTCATTCTAATCCTGTACCTCAGTCTATACTTACTCTCGAAGGTGTGTTTGTTGAAACAAATTCTGCGTTTGAGAAATTAATAGGATTCTCCAGAGAAGAAATTATCGGAAAAACATCAGCCGATTTGGGATTGTTTAGTGTTGAGGAGCGTAATAAACTGGCGGCTCATGCAAGCGCATCAGGAGGATCTATTCATAATGCCAATGCCAAATTTAAGATTAGAGATGGCAGTCTGCGCGATATCCTGTATTCGGTCGAGTCGATTGTATTAAATGGAGTTCCACATCGCTTGTCAATGGGAGTTGACGTTACTGAGCAGGAGAAAGCGAAACTTGCACTGCAGGAAAGTGAAGAAAAATTTAGAACCTTTTCACAGATCTCTCCGGTTGGAATATTTGTTACAGATGTAGCAGGGAAAACAATTTACTGGAATGACAAGCTGGATGAAATAACAGGAATGCCTATCTCAGAAGGAAAAGGAGCAGGTTGGGTTGAAAGTATTCATCCAGACGACAGAGAAATGGTGTTTAAAGAATGGTATAAAAGCACTGAGTCGAGGTCTAAGTTTGATTTAACGTATAGGTTTAAAAATAAGTCGGGAAGGATAACTTGGGCGATCGGTCAGGCGGTTGCAATGCACGATAAAAATGGGGAATTAATCGGATTCGTGGGAAGCATTGTTGATATAACAGAAATGAAACATGCCGAAGAGTTAATTATAAAAAACAAAAATCGACTGGATTATGCACTTAGTGTTATTGCTACAGGTGCTTGGGAGTTGGATTTAATTGATAGAGGTTCGTGGCGTTCGTTTAATCACGACAAAATATTTGGTTACACTGAGCCCCTAGCCGAATGGACCTATGATATGTTTCTTGAACATGTTCTTCCCGAAGACAGGGAAATGGTTGATGAGAAATTTCAAAAGGCAGTATCAACAAAAACCGATTGGAACTTCGAATGCAGAATTAATCGTAAAGATGGCGCTGTACGCTGGATTTTTGGAAGTGGAAATCATGAACCCGGTAGAAGTAAAGAATCTACAAGGATGTTTGGCATTGTTCAAGACATTACCGAAAGAAAACAAGCTGAAGATGAGTTGTACGAAAGTCTGGAGCGGGAACAAGTTCAAGCTAATATTGTAAGAAATTCTCCACTGGCTATAGCGTATGGATATCCGGATGGCAAGTTAGGAAGTTGCAATAAGGCTTTTTCTGATTTGACAGGTTATTCTAAAAAAGAGCTGGAAACTATAAATTGGAATGAAACTCTAACCCCTTCTAAATGGAGCGATATTGAAGCCAGAGAACTTGAGAAATTAAGTTTTACCAATAATAATATTCGCTATGAGAAAGAATATTTACATAAATCGGGACGAATTATTCCGGTAGAATTAGTGGTTACAGCTAAATTTGATGAACATAAAAATGTTGTTCATTTTATTGGTTTTATAAATGATATTACTGATCGTAAACAAGCAGAGGAAGAGCTTAAGAGGCACCGTAATAATCTTGAGGACTTAATTCAAGCACGTACACAAGAACTTCAAAAAGCAAATGATGAGCTTACTCGCTATGCAAAATTATTTGAAGGTAGAGAGTTTCGGATAAAAGAACTTAGAGATAAAGTTAGAGAACTTGCGACCCAACTTGAAATGAAAAAGTAAATGAAATCAGCGCCTATTATATCGTTAATTCGCTACGAGCGGAAAGTTTGCAAGTAGCTAGTTGGCGCAGTTATCCAAATCCGGCTAACGAAGAAGTGAGCATAGATTTTGGCGAAACCATTGCTTCAGGCCGAATAGAGCTTGTTGGCATGCTTGGGCAGGTATTGCTTTATTACGATGTGGAAAATCAGGAGCACCATAAAATGGATGTTAGTGCATTAACGCAAGGTGAATACATTTTACGATTCATTAAAAACGATGATACGGTTATTGTAAAGCCAATTCTAATTTATTAATTACCGTTTGTTATTACATACAACTTAGCCATGTATTAAAACTGTTCAGTTTTGGTGCATGGCTAATTTTTTTAGAATCAGATTAAATAGCACAGTTTGCGCTGCAGGCAATAAGTGTAGCCTTATTTTATTTGAAATAGATTTTGTCGTATTCTTCAAATTTGAAACAGAATTCCTTACTAATCTTGCTATCGCAACTTCGGTTGAATAAAATGTGATTAATATTCATAATTATAGAAAGATTAAAGGATGAAAAAAATTTACTTATTATTGGTTTTAGCAGTTGTATTCGCAGGTAATACAAACGCTCAGGTTGCCGACTCAGTAAGCCTTGGTGCTGGTTACGCAAGCGACATTTATTATAGTTTCGAGAATGGAGAGGTAGCGAAGCGCGAGCGTGCAACATGGCATATCGCCATTAATACAAGTGCACAAAGCGCTTCAATTTTAGCAAACGCTGGTGCAGGTGTTGAGCTTTATCAGCATCCAACAGCAGATACTACTGCTTGGGCAACACTCGATACAATGGGAATGAGTTCATGGATGCAATTGTACAATTCAGACACTACATGGGAAGAAGGTGCTTTCAACCTATTAGCAACTGGTCATCCAGATTATGGTTGGGGACAGTACAACTCCATCGATCATAATGTATATGGTCACAAATTGTTTGTTCTTAAATTAGAAGACGGATCATACAAGAAATTGTGGATTAAAGAGAAGCTTTCTGCTGCAGGTTTTTACAACATTGTTTATGATAATCTTGATAACTCAGATGAGCAAATGGTTAATATAGATTTATCGCAGCACAACGATAAGAATTTTGTACATTTCTCATTACTAACAAACGGTGTAGTTGATTACGAGCCGGTAGCTGCCGATTGGGACATCGTTTTTACAAAGTACTATGATCATGACATACCTTACTTGGTAACTGGTGTTTTAACAAACTACAATACAATGGCTGCTAAGGCTTATCCTGTTGCTCCAGAGTTTGAAGACCATAGTAGTCTTGACTTTAGCTCAAG
>JBFHES010000248.1:0-6877 GCA_041584015.1 Bacteroidales bacterium | reverse complement strand
CAGCCGCGATAGCATTGTGCATTATTTTGAGGATGAAACAATCACAAGCATTACCAGGGATAGCGAATCTGGTATTTGGTTTTCATCGCTGAAACATGGTGTGTTTTATCTGCCAAATCTTGCACTTAAAACGTTTAATCCTAACACTAATCAATCCAATACAACTTTTAAGTGTATAGATATTGTAAGTGAGGATGAGTTGTGGATAGGTGGTACCAATGGTTATTACTTTTCAATAATAGACGGGATTACCAGAAGCCACTTTCTTGCATTTGATGAATATTTTAACGAAGCAGAGAAATCATTAAATATAAACTCAATCTATCATGATGAGATTTATAATAGATTGCTGGGAACTACAAATGGTGTTTTTAAGGATACGGTTGACATAAGAACTCAGACCTCGCCACCATTAGAGTATCTTGATAAAGCAAGGCTATCAATCATGGATTTTTCGCGAATGCAGAATAATAGTCTGATAGCTCCGGTAACTTTTGGTTATCTTATTATTAGTCCGGATTTTAAAACAGAGGTTAACAGCAGGTTTGAAGATGTGGTAAGCGATAGGCGTACAGATGTAGCTTGCGAACAAAGCGATGGCTCGTTGTTGCTTGGCTGTATAAATGGCTTGTATGAATTAAAGAATGACAGTTTGAGAATTGCCTATGAGGGGGAGTTTTTTACCAATCGCATAACCGATCTTTATTACTCCAGCGCATATACTGTTGTTGCATCAAAAGGTAAAGGTCTTGCCTGGATTCTTCCTGATACTATTTTATATATTAACGAGAGCAATGGGCTTCCGTCTAACATTGTGACTAACATACTGTACCATGATGAAAAAATTTATGCAGGAACAATGAAAGGAATGGGCGTGGTTAGCTTGAATGTTGAACAAAAGAGCTTTGCAATTAAAAGTTATAGCAAGTCAAATGGTTTAGCTGTAGATCAAATAAACGATCTGGCTGTATATGAAAACCAGCTTTATGTTGTTAGCGATAATGCCATTCTGGAGTGGGACATACCTAGCAGTGAGGAACCAACAAGCTCCATACCGCTTTATTTAATACACATTATTGTTAATTCTAACGACACAATGTGCAACAATGCTTTAAGTCTGAATCATCTGCAAAATGCATTAGAGTTCCATTTTAGTTCCATATCCTTTCAGAACGCCGATAAACTACATTACAAGTACCGTTTACAAGGTTTCTCCGAGAAATGGCATACAACCGATAATGACTTTTTACGATTTACACACTTGCCACCTGCAGCATACAATCTACAGCTTATTGCCTATGACGACAATGGAAATAAATCTGAAGAAGCAATAGAGTGTACCTTTACCATTCATCCTCCGTTTTGGCGAACCTGGTGGTTTATAGCCATGTGTTTAATTATTCTTGTTGGTGCTATATCGCTAATCTTTTTAGCCATTCAAAAAAGGAAACTGCGCGAACTCAATCGCATTAATGTGCTCAAGCAGCAAGAGCAGGAGAAGAGGAATGGACTTGAGAAGGAGCTCAACAAGACGCGACAACTGGCTTTTAATAAGCAAATGAATCCTCATTTTATTTACAATTCGCTCAACTCAATCCAGAACTTTATTTTAAAAAACGATCGGGTTAACTCTAGTAATTATTTGTCGAAGTTCTCAGACTTAATGCGCAAAATTCTCGATCATTCGAACCAGGAATTTGTAACCATTGAAGATGATCTTAATGCTTTGAAAGTATATTTGGAGCTGGAACAGATGAGGTTTGATAATAAGTTTGACTATGATATTGTACTTGAGCCGGAAGCAATTAGTGAACTGCTTATTGTTCCATTACTTATTCAGCCTTTTGTGGAAAACGCCATTTGGCATGGATTAATGCCACTAAAAAGAAAAGGGAGTTTGAAAATATCATTGATCAAGCTTGAAGAGTTAATTGAGATAACAATAGAAGACAATGGGGTGGGTAGACGTTTTCATGCAAAGGGGAATAAATCAACTTTAAAGAAACATGTGCCCATTGGAATTTCTGTTTCTGAAAAACGAATTGAGTTGTTAAAGTCCTTATATAATATTAATATTCAGTTACGATTTGTTGATATTTTTATGGAGGATCAGGCGGCAGGTACACGAGTGCTGCTGCAAATTCCTATTATTAATAGTAATGAAATTTAAAGAATATGAATTTACGAGCAATAATTATCGACGACGAGCCAGCGGCAATTTCATCTATTGAAATAATTCTGAATGATTACTGTAAGAACGTAGTGGTGGTTGGTAAATCTACATCGCCATATGACGGTATACAGCTTATTAATGATAACAAACCTGATTTGGTGTTTTTAGATATTGCCATGCCGGGTCTTAACGGTATCGAGCTGCTGAAAACAATTCCGCAACGAGATTTTGCGGTTATATTCGTTACAGCTTTTAATGATCATGCCATTGAAGCTTTTAAAGTAAATGCCGTTGATTATATCTTAAAGCCTATTAATATTCAGGATTTGGTTAGCGCTGTGGGACGTGTTTCGCAAACGCACAATATGAAAAAGTCGGTAAAAAACCTGCAGGCATTTTTTGAATTTTATGAAGGTAAAGCGACCAAGAAATTAATTGTTAATCACATTGAAGGTACCGACTTTATTAATCATAGCGATATTTATTGTATCAAGGCGGAAGGGAATTATTCAATCATCTATACCAAAGATCGAAAGATTACAACTTCCAAAAAATTAAAGGAGCTGCAGGAAGCCTTAGATCTTAAAGTATTTTTTAGATGTCATAATTCATGGTTGCTCAATTTAGATCACATTCTTAGATTTAGCAGCAGCGAGTCGTATGCAGAGTTAGTAGGTGGTTATAAAATTCCAGTTTCCAGAAGAAACAAGGAAGAGTTTCTAATGCACATGACAGCAAGATATAGTTAGCTAACTATTCATCCATTGCAATGAACTCGGCTTGAGAGTTTGTTGTATAAACAACAATGAGTTGGTTTTTTGTTAAAATATGTAAAAAAATCAACAACCATTGAATGGTTCAAGTTTACCGCATATAAAATAGTGCGATCCACGTATATGCTCAGGAATGCCATTCACATATCCGAGCAAATAGGAACCAAATCAAAGTTGTAGATTCGTCTCAGAAATTTAGATCTTTGAATTATGAATTTTTCATAACCTAGCCTTTGCCCATTGATTGTCTTGAAATCTGAATCCCTTCATAAGACAACGATATTCATCTCCCCCATCCCCTTGATAAGGTCTAAATTTCTTCCTCCTTTTTTTCATCCAACTCTTATCTGCGCAGGCGAATGCTTTGTAATTAATTTGCTTGTACTAAATGCTTACAGAACTAACTATATTTGTCAAAATTTTTAGAATGAACATTTTTATTGCAATATTCATTGGAGGTGGACTTGGTAGTGTTACCCGCTATGGCATGTCGAAATTAATTACCGGAAATTTTCAGCATATTAATCCAATGGCAACCTTAGCAAGTAATTTCATTAGTACCCTAATACTAGGTGTTGTTTTATTTTTTGCAAGTGAAAAATTGCAAATGCCAAGCACCGTTAAAGCAATGATAGTAGTAGGCTTTTGTGGTGGTTTTAGTACGTTTTCAACCTTTAGCTACGAAACCTTCGAGTTGCTTAGAAATGGTAATTATATGTACGCAATTGGCAATATCGTCATAAGTTTTGGGTTGATAGTTGGAATGCTGTTCGTAATGGCTCGAAACATTAAATAGAAGCAAATCATGATTAAATATATTAGCAGCGCTTTAGTGGCAATACTTGTAGTGCTTTCGTCAAATCTATTAGTTGCTCAAACGCGCATAGCACCTGAGAAACCCAAGTTAGTAATCGGAATTGTTATTGAAGATCTCCGACATGACTATCTAAACAGGTACTGGGATAAGTTTGGAGAAGATGGCTTTCGTAAGCTGCTTACCCAGGGAAGTTTTTGCAAAAATGCAACGCTCGATTATTTATTGGCCCAAGCGGCAGCCGGAAATGCTTCAATAGTAACAGGTAGTTCTCCTGCAATTCATGGCATTGTATCAGATACCTGGTACGATAGATATTCCGATGAAATTGTAGAATGTCTGTATGATAAGAAAATGAAGCTGGTTGGCAACGGCGCCTATTCAGGAAAAGTATCGCCTCGAAATATGCTTACGTCAACTTTTACTGATGAGTTGAAATTATCTAAAACATCGGGATCAAAAGTAATAAGTATTGCCTCTGATTATGAAAGTGCCATTTTAGCAGCTGGTCATGCTGCCGATGCAGCCTATTGGTTCGATCCTGCCAAGGGGAATTGGGTGAGTAATAATTATTACATGGAGGAGTTGCCACAATGGTTAAAGGCATTTAATGCGAAATTACTGCCCGAGTTATACATGACCAAAGAGTGGAAAACCTTATTGCCGCTGGAGGCATACAAAGAGAGTCTGCCGGATAAAAACAAATATGAAAAAGGATTTAAAAAGGCAGGTTCGGAGTTTCCGTATTTACCCGAAAAATTAAAAACCAAGGAGATGCCTTATGAGCAACTTTTCTCAACTCCATACGGCAATACTTTTTCTAAAGACTTTTTTCTTGAAACCATTGAGAGCGAGCAACTGGGAGCTGATGATGAAACCGACGTATTGTTTGTAAACTTTTCGTCTTTTGCAAAAATTGAAGATTTATTTGGGCAGAAATCCGTAGAGATGGAAGATGCCTTTTTGAGGTTTGATAAAGAACTGGAGCATTTTTTGGAATACATTGAAGAGCAGCTTGGGAAGCAGAATGTGCTTGTGTATGTTACATCTAGCTCTTATGGATTGCCAAATATTGAGTACTTGCAGGACAACAATATTCCGGCAGATTATTTTCAGGTAGATAAAGCAAAGGTGTTACTGAAAGCCTATATGAATGCAATTTTTGGTGCCGGCGACTGGGTGCTTGAAATGCATAACCAGCAAGTGTATTTAAATCGTGAGCTTATTGATGATTCGAACCTGGATTTGGCAGCGGTACAACGAAAAGTGTCCTTGTTTATGATGGAGCTGAATGGTGTGCAAAGAGCGGTTGCCGCAATCGATTTACAAACATCAGAATATACCGAAGGGCTAATGTCCTTAATGCAGAATTCTTTTCATTACAGGCATTCAGGAGATGTATTTATACAGCTTCAACCTGGATGGGTAGAAAAGAATGGCAATCAGCTTAATGGTAAAACAGGATTGGCTGCATCGGTTCCATTGGTTTGGTATGGTTGGAAAATTAAGCGAGCTACTATCAACCGTAAGGTTTCAATCTTTGATATCGCACCAACTATTTCCAGTTTTCTTAAAATTAACAAACCTGCCGGATGTGAGGGACAAGTGATATTGGAATTGGTAGAATAAGTTGTGATTTAAAACAGCACATTTTCAGCAAAGCTTTTCTACTTTTACCAAAAATTACAAAGCATGTCAAAAATAGCATTGGTTACCGGGTCAACAGCCGGAATAGGTGAAGCTATCGCCATAAAACTAGCAGAGAGTAAATATGATTTAATTGTTACAGGTCGCCGTGTAGATCGTCTGCATAAGCTGGCTGGTGAGTTAATGGAAAAATACAAAGTGCAGGTATTGCCATTGGTTTTTGATGTACGTAATAAAACCGAAGTTGATGAAGCAATTGATAGTTTGCCAAAAAAGTGGAAAGCCATTGATGTGCTCGTTAATAATGCAGGTTTGGCTGTTGGCTTAAATTCAATTCAGGAAGGGGTGGTTGATGATTGGGAACGAATGATCGACACAAATATTAAAGGACTACTTTATGTAACCCGTAAAATATCTCCTATGATGATTGAGCGCGGCGAAGGTGGACATATCATCAATATTGGCTCCATCGCAGGGAAAGAAGTTTACCCAAACGGAAACGTTTATTGCGGAACAAAGCATGCCGTTGATGCCATTACGCGAGGCATGCGCATTGATTTGGTGCAACATGCCATTAAAGTTACCGCTATCCATCCGGGAGCCGTTGATACAGAATTCTCTGTGGTTCGCTTTAAGGGTGATCAGGAGAAAGCTGACAATGTGTATGTTGGCTTTACCCCGCTTTACGCAAATGACATTGCCGAAGCCGCCATGTTTGTGATTACCCGCCCGGCAAGCGTAAACATTAACGATATGGTTATTATGCCAACGGCGCAGGCAGCGGCGACAATTATTCATAAGAAGACTTTATAATCCCATTCCAATAGAAACAATAAATGCTTAGGCAATAGTGTCTATGGTGCTTCTCTCATGAATGTGATTTTTTTTAGAGGTCTTTTATAGAATTAGCACTCACCTATTAGGAAGAAGAACTGTTGAGATTGGTTTTTTGTACAGAACAATTAATTCTTATTTCACATCAATCTCTTCGAAACCGTTTGCATCACATCATGCAAGGGCAAGATCAATATTCATAGTGATTACAAGTACTCTTATGTTGCAAAAACATATTTTTTTCACCGTAAAAAATGCTAAATTTGCGACTTATTTGGCTTTTTTCTAAATAGCTAATAAAGATACAGATAGATAATATATTCATTAAAAATATAAGAATATGGCTGAAAAGTTTGTTTACACCTTCGGTGCTGGTAAAGCAGAAGGTAAAGCGGATATGAAAAACCTACTAGGTGGTAAAGGTGCTAACCTTGCCGAAATGAACTTGATTGGTGTACCAGTTCCTGCTGGTTTTACAATCACAACTGAAGTTTGTACCGACTACAACTTACGCGGAAAAGATGCTGTAGTTGCAACTATAAAAGATCAGGTTGAAGCAGCTGTTAAAGATACAGAAGCTGCAATGAATGCTCAATTCGATGCAAAAGATGGTTCTTTCCCATTGTTACTTTCAGT
>JBFHES010000247.1:0-6890 GCA_041584015.1 Bacteroidales bacterium | reverse complement strand
GCTGGGGCCAGACCATAATTTGCCTCAACAAAATAGCTGGTCGTATCGAATAATGCTGGTGTTGTGAAAACAGATCCGTTTGCTAAAAGAATTGTGTCATGATCATACCAACTATAAAAGCTAGCTGGGTCCGGGTTATTAATGCTTAAACTGGCATATTCTCCTGACCAAACAGTTGCACCAAGAACAACAGGATTTGTTGGCGACAACTTCGATTCAATTATTGTGATTAATGTATCATTAGATAAAACCGGATCGGAAAGATAACTAAGATACGTATGCAATTCGAACGAAGTATCGGAACTAACAGTTAAATCTAAAGGAGTTGAGAAGGTATGAATATAAACGCCTCCTTGAGGAATGGTATCTGAGATCGTTTCAGTAAGCGAGCTTGTCATTCCGTAATGAAAATAACTAATATCATAACCACCATTCACTGCGTTTCCCAAATTACTTATCTCAACTGTTACATCCACAAGCGCTTGATCGCAGCCACCGATTGGAGCAACTAGGCTTGTTAATTCCAAATCGAAATCTGGTATTGCGTAATAGGGGCGACAATTTGCATCGTTCAATAGATTACTGTCGCCAGGTAAAATAGTATAAGCGCATAGCTCGAATGGTCCACCAGGAAGTACAATTCCAGAAAATACAATCGTATCTCTCTCGAATGAGGCCAATGAGCCTGTCCAGGTGTAAGCAATTGGATTGAGACCATCAAAAGTATAGACTAGCTCAGCACTTGAAATTGTATCAAGTCCAAAATTTAACATAACAACTTTTACTTCAACCGTATCATGCTCATGAAAGGGTAGAGAACCTCCAACCATCATTACTTCGATTATTCCAGCATCAATAGGTTGTGGTGGAGCAACGGTTAGCAAATAGTCTTCAGTCTCACCCCACGAATAAAAACCGCATGATAATACAGTTGTAGCATCGACAGTTTCTTGAAACACAACCCGCATTGCAACACTACCCGGTAAAGCATTAAAGGGCACGGTAAATTCTCCGGAAACCGTATTAGCTGAATTAGTAGGCGCCGAAAACACCAATTCGTCGCTAGTTTCAGACCAAACAGTATCTTGATTCCAATCGATGTACACCTTAACAAAACACGAATAACTCCCCGAATAGCCCGATGGTATTCCTGAGGTAATGCTAATCGGATATGTCATTCCTGGTGATAAGGTAGCACTTGTTATACTCGTAAAATCTGAATAATTCTGGCCTGATGCCGGAGCGCTACTGTTAACAAATGAAGCAAATGAGACCTCTATAATTTCTTCATAACCGACATAATTAGCCGATGAATTGCAATAGGATGACATTTGCGAATGCCCCACATAAGGTACCAGTATAAATAGTGCCAAATTAAGGAATAGCCATATGCCAGTGGTTGGTGATAATTCTTTAGTCTTCATATAGTCGATATTTCTATCAAATATACAAAAGAATTGTCGTTCAGAAAATCAGTTTAGTGATAAACCGCTAAAACAGACACAACTAACTTTAAGATAAGAATCCTATTATAGCAACCATAAGAACTGCCTTTAAATAAGTTGATCTAAAGAACCATCATGAACAATACAAACCTTCATAAAACTCGAAGCCACCAACTCCTACAGCATTTGATTTGCTGCATGAATTAGTGGCTACGTATATTTTTTGTTGAATGAAATAAAATTCGGCAGTATTGTTTAAAAAAATGCCAGCAACTCTCTCATTCAATAGTTGAACGTTTTATTCCCACTCAATTGTTGCAGGTGGCTTTGAGCTGATATCATAAACAACTCTGTTGATTCCTCGAACCTTATTAATGATGTCATTGGACACCTTGGCCAGGAACTCATACGGCAGATGACTCCAATCAGCTGTCATACCATCAGTAGAACCTACAGCACGCAGCGCAACAACACTTTCGTAAGTTCTTTCGTCGCCCATTACTCCAACCGACTGTACCGGCAATAACATTACTCCCGCTTGCCAAACATCATTATAGAGTCCACTATCTTTTAAGCCCTGTATAAAAATATGATCTGCCTCTTGTAGCAATGTCACCTTCTCCTTGGTAATATCGCCTAATATACGAATACCCAGTCCCGGTCCCGGAAATGGATGGCGCCCCAACAAGGCAGCATCAATCCCTAAGGCTTTTCCTACGCGGCGTACTTCATCTTTGAAAAGCAAATTTAAAGGCTCCACAACTTTCAGTTTCATAAAGTCTGGCAATCCACCTACATTATGATGCGACTTAATTGTTGCTGACGGACCTTTTACCGAAACCGATTCGATTACATCAGGATAAATCGTACCCTGTGCCAGCCACTTAACATCTTGTATTTTATGCGCTTCATCATCGAATACTTCAATAAATACACGGCCAATAACTTTACGCTTTGCTTCTGGTTCGCTTATGCCCTTTAGCTCACTTATGAAACGATCGCCAGCATCAACGCCAATTACATTCAAGCCCATGTGCTTGTATGAATCTAAAACAGACTCGAACTCATTTTTGCGCAACAATCCATTGTCAACAAAAATACATGTTAGGTTTTTGCCGATTGCCTTATGCAGTAGCACAGCCGCAACCGAAGAATCTACACCTCCAGATAAACCTAGCAATACCTTGTCGTTGCCAAGTTTCTCTTTTAATGATTTAATGGTAGAATCAGCAAATGAATCAGGAGTCCAATCTTGCTTACAACCACAAATATTTACAATAAAATTCTTGAGAAGTGTTTGTCCTTGTGCGCTATGATATACCTCCGGATGAAACTGAATTCCATATGTTGTTTCGCCTTCAATTTTAAAAGCGCCGTATTCAACATCGTTGGTACTAGCAATTACTTTATAATTTGCAGGAATACTTGCAATGGTATCGCCATGCGACATCCATACTTGCGAATTATCATCTATGCCGTCCATCAACTCATTGGAGTGATCAACATAGGCCAGATTTGCACGACCATACTCACGGGTATTTGAAGGCAATACTTCACCACCATAAAAATGAGCTAAAAACTGGGCGCCATAACAAACACCCAACAAAGCTATTTTACCTTTAATTTCTGCTAGCTCTGGCATTGGT
This sequence comes from Bacteroidales bacterium, assembly GCA_041584015.1. Lineage (GTDB taxonomy): Bacteria > Bacteroidota > Bacteroidia > Bacteroidales > M50B96 > JBFHES01. The sequence continues at coordinate 3,799 of JBFHES010000247.1, read as the reverse complement.
GCTTCTTCATCTCTAACCGAATGAGGACTGCCCGAAAGAATTACTCCTTTAAAGCTCTCATCAAGTTTTGGGATTTTGTTAAATGGATGAATCTCGCAATACACATTAAGTTCGCGTACACGTCTTGCTATAAGCTGTGTGTACTGCGATCCGAAATCAAGAATAAGAATTTTTTCCTGCACTTTTTTCTCTTTTTAAATTCGCGGCAAAGATAAGTAATTAGTTTGGAGTTGGAAACGCAGACGACGTAACATCATGCCGAACAAAACAAGCAGATACATCTTCCAACAGTTAAAAATTAGCATGATATTCTGACTGCTTCCTAGCCAGGCATTTTACCTTGCTAAACAAGCCGAACTAAACGCAACCGCCTTTTCGTTGGTTATTTTGTTAAACCTTCTTGCAGATTCTCTTGTTTGTACTATCATTGCTCCGTATTTTAAATAATAATGAATAAAAATCTCATCATAGTAGCTACGGTGTTGCTCCTGGCAATTACCTTTTGGAACAAGCCCTCTTACTCGCAAGGTGCGACAATACAGGTGGCAGAGCTACGTAGTGGTTGGAATCTGTTTTCAACATACATGATACCTGACACTGCAGATCCAATGCAGCTATTTGCACCGGTAATTACCCAAGGCATGTTAATTAAAAATAGCAATGGAAATGTATTTTGGGGATTTTATGGTGTTAACCAAATTGGCGACATTACAGTTGGAGAAGGCTATACAATCCGGCTCGACATGCCCTATTCATTAAGTTTGAGTGGTACACAAATTAACCCTGAGACACTCACCTACACAATCCCGCCGGGCTGGTCGTATCTGGGCTATGTGCGCGAACACCCTTCCATTGCCGATAGCATTTTGAGCAATTTAAATTTCCAATTGCTCAAAAACGAGAACGGACTGGTTAACTGGCCACAGTACAATTTAAGTCAGATAGATTATTTAAAACCAGGCAAGGCTTATCAAGTGCTTTCCTCGTCATCTCAACAATTTACTTATCGAAACAATAATTTTTGGTGCGGCGTAGATTTACTTACGGACAATGATGGAAATGAATACAAGACAATCAAGCTAAACGAAACATGCTGGATGTCTGAAAATCTAAATTCCGGTATAACCATAAATTCTAGCACTGCTTCTGCAAACAACAACCTGATTGAAAAATATTGCTACAATAATGATAGCATAAACTGCACGAACTACGGTGGATTGTATAAATGGAATGAGCTGATGAATTACAACACATCAGCTGGAAGCCAGGGCATTTGCCCAACAAACTGGCACATTCCTTCTGACTCTGAATGGAAAGCCTTAGAATTGTTTCTTGGGATGGATTCATTGTTTGCCACTATTATAGGATGGCGTGGAACAAACGAAGGAGATCAGCTTAAAACAGATGGGACTTCCGGCTTTGAGGCCAAGTTTGGCGGTCAACTAATTCCATCACAAAGTTATACAGGACTGGCAGCTTCAGGATACTTTTATACTTCATCAGTTTTCAATGGAGAAAATGTGATCCACCGACAGCTAGCGGATAATAGCTCGGGGATAAATCGCTATTTTGGCAGTAAAACCTACGCCTATTCTGTACGCTGTGTTCTTAATGATTCCATTACTTGCCTAACCATTCCTACATCGGCAGATGCAGGAAACGATCAATTGGGATTAATAAATGGCACCACAAATTTGGAGGCCAACATCCCGCTAGAAGGTCTAGGCATGTGGAACATCATCTCGGGCAGCGGCGGTTTCTTATCAGATCCGGGCAATCCAGCATCGGTGTTTACAGGCATAGGAGGCACTGACTACACTCTTACCTGGAATATTTCTACAGCCTGCGATATTTCTATTGATACAGTGCATGTTACTTTTTCGTCGGTAGGCGACAGCTGCGGTCAAGTTTTTATTGATGCGCGCGATGGACAAGCTTATCACACAGTGCAAATTGGTGCACAATGTTGGATGGCGGATAATTTAAATATCGGCGTGCAGATTTCTTGCTTATGCAATCAGTTTGATGATAACCTGATTGAAAAATATTGCTACGATAATATTGCAGTAAACTGCGATTCGCTTGGCGCTACCTATCAGTGGGGCGAAGTAATGAATTACGACACAACCAGCAACCAAGGCATTTGCCCGGCAGGCTGGCATGTACCAAGCGATGAAGAATTTAAAATTCTTGAGACTGAATTGGGAATGACTTCTACTGAATTAGAAAATCTTAATGCATGGAGAGGCAGCACTGAAGGAGATCAACTAAAAGTTGGTGGCAGCTCTGGATTCGATGGCAAACTTTCTGGAAGAAGAAGCAACGGAACCTTCTCGCTTAAGAACATTCAGGCAAATTATTGGCTAAGGAATAATAGCAATACGGCTTCATACAGCAGAAGTCTGCTGTTAACGGATGGCACCATTGGCCGCTTTAACAATGTACCTAATTCATATGGTTATGCAGTACGCTGCATCAAGAACTAGACGGACTTTAGACATCCAACAATTAATACAAGCTGCAAGTACCGATTGACCTTATATAACTTTTCACTTTTCTACTTGTAGCTTTCCTCTCATTTTTAAGAGCTCTCAACGCCAAACGGGCTACAAACTGCTATTAAGCTCAACTTCAACCATCTTGCTAAAACCATTATTGTTATTACTGCTCGACACTTTAAATATTTTCTTAAAGCTATCCGGTGCATTCTCAACCACCCAGCTACTATCAGTGAACTCAAGCATATCGATATCATTATAATCATTGCCAATACTGATGGTATTAGCTGGATTAAAATTTAAATACTCGCAGAGAAATTTCACGCTTAAACCTTTGGAAACTTGCTTAGGAAAAATCTCAATCCAAATGGATTGATGATCAAGTGGTGAGGTGGCCCGGATTATCTTAGCAAAAGTAAATTCACGAACAAGACGATTGTAAATTGCCACTGAATTTTTACAAACAATAGCAATAAACTGTGTAGCCGACCCAAAGGTTTCCGGCGCAAAATCGTACGGTTCAGCAAATTCGCGATACAACTTAATACGTCTTTCAAAATCAATATTCTCCTTACCTGACGTATGATACACAAAGTGATGATTTTCTGGGACTGGATAATGAAGCATAAAATCGAGTTGCTGCTCCTTCAACAAATAGCTGATTTTAATTACTTCATCAGAATCAAACTTATGCGATAGAATAATCTTTTTTCGTTTCCAATCCATGAGGCCGGCGCCAGATGAAAAGCTTAAATAATCAATGGGGAAATCTTGCGGTAAAACTTTGTGGGCCGAATGCAAGGATCTGCCCGTAGCTATCACACGAATATGACCTGCATCACCAAGATCCAGCAGAGCACGATAATCCTTCTGGCTACAACTATGATCTGATCTAAAGAGTGTGCCATCTAAATCGCTTACAAACATGAACTGTTTTCCCATTCTTCGAAATTAATAAAACCTGAGTTATTACGGCTCATTGGCCATAGAAATAGGCTTAAACAAACGAATGAAAAAGTTAAAGCTTATATTTGCAGCACATTTAAAATGCGTGTTATGGAAATAAAGAAGGCAGAATTCCTGATGAGTAATACTTTAGTTAGTAAATGTCCGGAAAAAGATTTTCCTGAATACGCTTTTATCGGTCGATCAAATGTTGGCAAATCATCGTTAATTAACATGATAACCAATCATAAAAAACTGGCCAAGACTTCCGGAAAACCTGGAAAGACCCGATTAATCAACCACTTTTTAATAGACAATTATTGGTACTTAGTTGACCTTCCCGGATACGGTTATGC
>JBFHES010000246.1:0-6898 GCA_041584015.1 Bacteroidales bacterium | reverse complement strand
GTTGTTAGGTCTATCTCAACGAAAGTAGCAGATGCTAGTTTAGCTCCAGCCAATAACTGTGAACTGGTAAAACCAATGTATCCAATGGCCGAAATAATACCTGCTATTAAAGCAACTTTTGAATTGTAGAAGTATTCGAAAACCTGTGGAAATGTAAAGAACTGATGTTTAACTGAAAGTTTGCTAATAATTGGAATCAGTACAACTGCGCTAAGCCAGGCGCCTATCAAACCAGTAAAAAGCATCCACGAGCCAGCCATTCCAAGCACAAAGCCCAGCCCGCCAAGACCTATAGAGAAACCACCGCCAACATCAGTAGCTACCACAGACAGCCCAATATGCCAACTCCCCAACGAGCGTCCACCAATGTAGTAGTCTTCTATGTTTTCATTCTTCCTGAAAAAATAAAAACCAACGCCCAACATGGCCGAGAAATAAACAATAAAAACAATAATATCAATCAAGCTCATAATTCGGGTTTCAAGGTATGACTAAAGATTTTTTAAGATATGGAATTTTAATTCAAAAAAAATAAAAAATCAGGCAACCTTTTTGGCCATCTCTTGACTACTAATTAAACGTTGACCCAAATGACAGAACAACAACTTCTGAAACAAGACTGCTTTGTGCATCCATCGGAGTACACTTTTAAGGATGGCACTAAAGCCAGAGGAATGTTAAGTATTTACTTTCCTGATGAACAACTCAATTTCTATTTTGTACCCTTGGCAAACATGAATAAGTTCAGCCAGCTTATGGTACGAAACAACTTTAGCGAAATGCGCAAATTGTGCAAAAAGATTGAGCTTGATGATATAGTTCGCTCAATGAAATTAGCATAATCACCTTCCAGAAAGTTTACTTTTTACCTGTTCACATCAAACACCCCTAATTTAAGCACAAACAATCCTACGCTAAATCATTGATAACTCCATTCGGAATAGTTCTGTTATCTACACAAGCAATATCCACATCATCAGAAAACACTTTAGCTATGATACAATAGGTTCTACCTCAGAACACAGATAGGTTCCATACTTTCTCTCGACACTAATATTTTATATTCTCCTCAAATTACTATTTTTGAGCTCACTTATTAAAAGCGCAGCAATGGCAATAACACGAACAGACCAAACTCCAAGAATGAGCAGGATCGTTGAACACAATGGCACCATCTATCTTTGCGGACAGACCGCGAAAGACGCTAGCAAAGACATTAAAGAACAAACCGTTACTACGCTTGAGAAGGTTGAAGAATTATTGGAGCAAGCAGCTTCTGACAAAAAGCACATTTTATCAGTCACAATATATTTGCGCGACATGAAAGACTTTGCAGCAATGAATGAAGTTTGGGATGCTTGGGTTGAACAAGGTCATCAGCCAGCAAGAGCTTGCGTTGAGGCAAGAATTGCCCGTCCAGAGTTGCTTATAGAAATGTCGGTTATTGCTGCAAAGAAATAACAATAATGGAGAAACGATTACTGCATTCTAATTTCACAACACTCCGCTCACATGGCTGATTGCAAAGTCTAAGAATAATCATTAGAACGTATGTACTGTGCAGAATTCGGCAACTGATTTCTTGCAATTATACTCTGAACCCAAAAATTAATGATGTAATAATGATGTATTGCTGATTAGTTATGCTGTAATTTAGATTAGGCACTGATTTTCTATTCCATCGCTTTTCTCTCCATTTTTGTATCTTCAAGCATGGATAAGTTAATTCTGCTATAGAAAATACAAGCCTCATGAGAAGTGCATTACTAATTCTGTTATTCCTAATATTCAGCAATTGTTTGGTTCTGTCGCAACCAACATTAAATACTAGGAACCATAGAAACGTAAATCTCCTCCAAACTTATGGCAAGGCCATTGTTAATCAAAACATGGATACCATTTTGTTACGCGGAATGGGACTAGGTGGATGGATGCTTCAAGAAGGATACATGTTACAAACATCAGGGTTTGCCAATGCTCAATATCAAATTAGAGAGAAAATTGAGCAACTAATCGGGCAAACAGATACTGAGTTATTTTACAATGCCTGGTTGGCAAATCATGTTCAAAAAGCTGATATTGATTCCATGAAATCATGGGGCTTCAATTCTGTACGATTACCCATGCATTATAATTTGTACACCCTTCCGATTGAAGAGGAGCCAATTACCGGAGAGCAAACATGGTTAACGAAAGGCTTTGAATTGACCGACAGCTTAATATCTTGGTGCGCTCAAAATGAGATATATGTTATTCTCGACTTACATGCTGCACCTGGCGGACAAGGAGAAGATCAGGCAATTTCAGATTATGATCCTTCCAAGCCATCTTTGTGGGAGAGCGCTCTTAATAGAAGTAAAACGGTAGCTCTTTGGAAAAAGCTTGCCGAAAGATATAAAGACGAAACATGGGTTGCAGGCTACGATTTATTAAATGAACCCAATTGGAATCTGCCGGGAAATAGCGCATTAAGAAATCTATACAAAGAAATTACCGATAGCATTCGAACTGTTGATCCTGATCACATCATCTTTATTGAAGGAAACTGGTGGGCAAACGACTTTACAGGATTAACGCCTCCCTGGGATTCCGAAATGGTTTATTCGCCACATAAGTATTGGTCGTACAACGACCAGGCAAGTATTCAATGGGTTTTAGACATGAGCAACACCTACAACATTCCTTTGTACTTAAGCGAAAGCGGTGAGAACTCTAATGTTTGGTTTCGCGATGCAATAAGGCTACTGGAAGATAATAACATTGGTTGGGCCTGGTGGCCATTAAAAAAAGTAGCATCCATCTCATGTCCATTATCAATACCCAAAACTGCAGATTATCAAACCTTACTTAACTACTGGAATGGGAATGGCCCAACACCAAGTGCAGCTTTTGCAAAAGATGCATTAATGGAATTAACCGAAATGCTTAAAGTTGAAAACTGTCGGTATCAGAAAGATGTGATTGATGCTATGTTCAGACAAGTTTATTCCAACGAACTTCTACCATACAACACGCAGGATATTCCGGGAGTAGTTTATGCTTCAGACTACGATATGGGGGTAATTGGTGCTGCCTATTTTGATGAACAAGCAGCAACCTATCAAGTAAGTACAGGTGAATACACTAGCTGGAACGATGGCTGGGGCTATAGAAATGACGGCGTTGACATTGAACCCATAAGTGATGTTATGAATAGCAATGGGTATGCGGTTGGCTGGATTGATGGAGGCGAATGGATGGTGTACGATGTTGAGGTAGCAAGTACGGGCAGGTATAATATCAACATCAGATTAGCTGCAGGTAATTCCGATGGTAAGTTTCATTTGGAAATGGATGGAGGTGCAATTACACCTGTATTCAATGTTTCGACAACCGGTGGCTGGCAGAATTGGGGAACCTTCTTTGTTTACGACGTAATACTTTACGAAGGAGACAACAAGCTAAAGTTTTACACAGACTCAGAAGGTTTTAACTTAAGTAGCCTAATGTTCACATACGCCGGGAGTGGAAACTCAATGGCTTGCGAATTTATGGGTGGTGTAACTAAGAATCATCAAACAATAATTCTTAGCATGAACAAACAGATGGTTGATCCTGGTCAATCGCTATTAAATGAATTTAGGGTATTTGCCGGTATACAAGAAGTTACAGTTACAGGCGTTTCATTCAATGCTAATAACCCGCGTATCATTGAAATAAGCACCAATGGCAATTTTGTATCAAGTGATGAAATTACAGTAAGCTATTCGGGAACTCAAATAATTGCCAGTGATAGTACTCAGCTTGAAACTTTTACTTACGAACCGATCCGCAACAATCTGGATTTTGCGCATGTAATTCCTGGCAAAATAGAGGCCGAAGCTTTTACGCTGCAAGATGGTGTTGAGTTGGAAGTATGCACAGATATTGGTGGTGGAGAAAATGTAGGTTATCTTGATCCGGGCGACCTGCTTGATTATGATGTGAGTGTTGCCAACGCTGGCACCTATAAAGTACTGTACAGAACAGCAGCAGAATACGGTGGTGGTGGCATTCAGCTGCAGTTAGTTGACTCTAACGGTAGTGCATCCGCATTACATTCAATCAGTTTTCCTATTACCGGAGGATGGCAGACCTGGCAGACAACGGAGGCCGAGCTATCACTTCCAGCAGGTCGCCATAAAATGAGAATACTGGTTACGCAATCTCCTTTTAACCTTAATTGGTTTGAGTTTATTGATGTTACCAGTACGCCCGAAGTTGAAGCTACACTCGCAACTTTAAACGTATTCCCAAATCCCGGCTCAGGCAACTTTAATATTCACCTCAACCTTGAGCAGGCACAAGCTGCTCGTATGCAGCTTATTGATATTGTAGGTAATGTTATCTACAACAAACCAATAAAACGAACAACTTCAATAAACGAACGTATCTCGTTAAAATCATATGCTAATGGTTCCTACTTCTTAACAATACAGCTTTCTGACGGTAGCATGTTGCGTAAGAAACTAATTTTAATTAGCGATTAATTGAGGACACCAGTAAGGATTCCAACACAACAAGTTCTTTCTAGTAAAAAAGTAGCAGTCAGCTTTCAATAGTCATTTTAACTGATCATCAATAAAAAAGGTTTGACCAACTATCAGCTGATAGCGGCCAAACCTACATTTAACTTTTAAATAAACCATTGGCCGATTTATTTGTACCAGCCAACTATCATAAACTATTCCTCTTGTTCGCCATTTGGAAAAACAGACACCGTTTCCGGTATTGATCTGTTCTCAAAGGCATCCAGTGTATAAACACTAATATCATAGCCCTTAACCTCAAGATCCATTAATAAGATCGAATCAATTATTGACTCTGAAACAATTGTGCTATCCTGGTAATCTACTAGAATTTTTTTTGCCACATCTCCAACCGGGTTGTCCCATTTCAGCAACACCTGCTTTAATCCGACGGTAGCTTCAAGGTTTGTAACTTTTGGAGAATAAATAGTTTTATCGCCCAGATATTGCTCGTAGTTATCTTCCATCTTAGTGCAGTTTGCTAAGAAGATGGAGAAGGCAATTATTACTGGTAGTAGAATATTTCGTCGCATCATTTTCCTGGTTTTAAAGTTCAACATTATCCAGTCCGAATAAGCTTAATTCCGACCCATATACATTCTCCTCACTACCAAAGCTGGAGGTAATTCCAAACTTAAGATATCGGAAGGGCTCTGTTACATTCTCCAAATCGAAATGATGACCGTTTAATGCTTCCAAAATATCCGCCTCAGGAACATTGCCTTCATCATCTTTCGGGTCATGTATTTCAAATTCTCCAGCTAATTTCCATTCCAACGCATCGTTACTCACATAAATATTGAAGGCCTTCATGTTCTCACTTTGATAATAATATGGAATCGCACTTACGCCCTGGCTTTCCTCAGCAGAATACGCATAGGCGCGTTGCCAAACCACAAGTCTGTTGACAATGGCATGTTTATTTAAATCAATTACAATATCAAGCGGATAGTTAAGAGAACCACCATTGGAGCCTCTGTTAATAATAAAATAACTGTTATCGCTGGCATCCTGATGAGTATCAACCACACCATCCCAGAAATTCTGCGTCACACCTTCCCACTCGTTACCATCTACCGATAAGTTGGCCATAAGCGTCCAGCTATCTTTAGCAATTAGTTCTTCAAACATTGGCGTTGCATGCGCTAAAAACTTGTTATCGGTTTTATTACCCGCAAAATCCTCAACCAAGGCCGAGAACTCATACTCAACGGAATCCATTCCGGTTAAGTTAAATCCGTAATGCTCAAAGCTTGACGAAACAATTCGAACGGTATCAACTCCCGGCCCCTTATACTGAAGATGTACATGCACCATTTTTTTCGAAGGATTGACCCATTGCACTCGCACACCTCCAAGATCAGCCTGAATAGACACACTTTCCTGTACCAGGTAAATGTATGAAATCAATGGCGTTACCTTGGTCGACACCGACTCCGATTCATTGTTGTTATAATCTACAGCAAATAACTCAACCGTTCTTTCTGTCATATCATTAAAGCCATCAATCTCAATGGTATCTTTATAATAACTAGATACCTTAAATACCTCGTTACCCAGCGAGTTGGTATATTTTGCTTTTACAAATAATACATCATCATCGTTTGGCAATGTATAGGCAATCTTCGCACCTCCATGTGTTGGTATCACTGCGGTTATGGATACCTTTCCCGGCGCCGTTGTATCGTCTGATTCATTCTTCTTACAAGACCCAGCATTTAGCGCCAGCAAGAAAATGATCGTATATGTGAATAGTTTTATATTTTTCATAACATTCATATTTTACTGAATTACCATCCTGGATTTTGCACCAAATTGGAGTTTATGACTATTTCATTTTGCTTAATCGGTTGCAAGTAATCTCTAGGCGTAACAAAAGATCGTTGCGCAATATCCTTTACTTCATAGAACGGCAACACACCAGCCTCATCAATATTTAAACCTCTGATAGGAGTGCTTAACAATTCCTGACCTCTCTTCCATCTTCGGATATCAAAATAACGGTGCCCTTCAAACGCCAACTCAATCATTCTCTCGTGATGAATAATTTCTCTCAAACCAGCCTGATCGGTATGCTTGCCAGGTGTTTTCGAGAAAGCACCATTCCATGCTTCATCAATTGTTGGAACACCAGAACGCTCTCGAATAAGATCAAGCTTTTGAATTGCTTCCGGGCTGGAACCATAGTACTCGTTCATTGCCTCAGCATAGTTTAAATAGAGCTCCGACAAGCGGATCATCGGCCATGCGTAAGTTACGAGCTTTGTATAACCATCACCCCAGGAATCCATATGATTAATCTTCTTCAGTGAATATCCGGTAATTAGATTATCGTTGCTTTCATTCTTTTT
>JBFHES010000245.1:0-6901 GCA_041584015.1 Bacteroidales bacterium | reverse complement strand
GTGAATTTGCATCCATTCAGATTAGAGCGAATATTAAAGATCATGTTTATGCCAAATTGCAATACGGCGACATTATTGGTTTAACCGATATTGACAACGCTTACATGCAACAACTAAATGCTTCATTAACTTTTATTTTTTAATTATGAATTTTGACTCAAATAAGTTACCCGGTTTAAAAAACACAAACAGCGGTAACTTCTTTCTTTTAGCTGGTCCGTGTGTTGTAGAAGGAGAGGCGGTGGTAATGGAAATTGCTGAACGTATTATAGAAATTACTGATAAACTTGCAATTCCATTCGTATTTAAAGCATCTTACAGAAAAGCAAACAGATCGAAGCTTGACTCTTTTACAGGGATTGGTGACGAGAAAGCATTAAGAATTCTGCAAAAAGTTAAGGAGCGATTTCATGTACCAATTGTTACCGATATACATACGGAACAAGAAGCCGCTATGGCAGCTGAAGTTGCTGATATTTTGCAAATACCTGCATTTTTAGCTCGTCAAACCGAGTTACTTGTTGCAGCTGCACAAACAAACAAAATCATAAATATTAAGAAAGGGCAGTTTATGGCTCCGGCAGCAATGAAATTTGCCGCACAAAAATGTTTTGATTCGGGAAATAAGAATGTTTTCCTTACCGATAGAGGAACCATGTTTGGCTATCAGGATTTAATTGTTGATGTGCGCGGAATCCCTGAAATGCGCGAGACTGGTTTACCTGTTATAATGGATATTACACATTCGTTGCAGCAGCCTAATCAACCTGGTGGGGTTTCGGGTGGTAAGCCTGAAATGATTGAAACCATTGGAAGAGCGGCTATCGCAGTAGGTGCTGATGGTTTGTTTATCGAGACGCATCCAGAGCCTTCTAAAGCCATGTCGGATGGTGCAAATATGCTTAAGCTCGATCACTTAGAAAGAGTGCTAGCCAATTTTGTTAAAATAAAACAAGTGGTAAATCAGTTAGATTAACGCAACCAAATGACGAACATATTGCGTCAGGTATGTATGGCAACTAATACTTAGCTAATGATAATTGGCTTTTCGGATATTGATTTTAAAAAAATATTATAATTTTACACGGTTACTATATCATAGTTTAAACAGACAAAAATGAAAAAGATTAGAAGTTACGCTACGATTTTTGCCATGGCAATCATCACAATGTTTATTTTTTCGATGTGTATGCAAAAGGACTCTACTCCGCCGCATATTATTTTAAAAGGGCCAAACCCTTATCGAATTGATCTTAATGATAAATACATTGAGCATTATTTTGAGATATATGACAATCGTGATGACTCAGCCGCTCTATCTGTTGAAATTCTAAACGAAATAGATACGCTTGAAGAAGAAGACGGGTATTTTGATGCTCCGGGTGGAAAAATTTACATGGGTGTTGGAGCAACTGTTCAGGTTGGTGAATATGTTGTTACATATACAATTAAAGATGAAGCAGGTAACACTACTGTAGCAACGCGTGACGTAATCGTAACCAACGAAATAGACGACTATGCTAAGACGTATTCTATTACAAAAGAGAATCTATCAGACGAAGATCAGGAATATGTAGATTATCTTTCGACTCTTGAATTTGACGAAGAAGTAAATAATAGAATGTGGATCTCTAAATTTGGGAACCTTGATTTCTATAGTTTGACTTTATATATCGACGTAGTAGATGATAGTATCTTCTTACCTTTACAGGCATTTCCACTATCAAATAACATTGTTATTGAAGGAATTGAAGACGCTGCAAATAATGGTTACGCTGGTGAACTGAATAAGAATTCGTTTACCTTCGATTTAAAATACAGATTATCTCAAAACCCTTCAAGTACAACCCCTGCTTCAGAAGACTTCTTAGAATCTTATTCAAAAACTGATGTAGAAAACTAGAATAATAATATACTTTAACATATATGCAGAGAATGCTCCCTACCGGGGGCATTTTTTATATCACCAATTTGAGTTTTATTAGCGCCCGAACAGGAAAAAAGAATTAAGTTGTATAAGACCATATAGCTCAAAATTATTTATCTTCGGGTTAAGATTAAAAATTAACATAATGAAAGAGAAGAAGAAATTTGCTGTAGTTTTATCTGGTTGTGGAGTATATGATGGAGCTGAAATTCATGAGGCCACTCTGGCTATGTATGCCATTATGAAAAATAACTCAAGCTATGAAATATTTGCACCCGATATCAATCAGCATCATGTGCTGAATCACATTACCGGTAAGGAGATGGATGAAACACGAAATGTATTAATTGAATCGGCAAGAATTGCACGCGGAAATATTAAACCATTAAGCGAATACAAAGCAACTGATTTTGACGCTCTTTTATTTCCCGGAGGTTTCGGAGCGGCTAAGAACCTTTCTACATTTGCATTTGAAGGCGCCGCACTATCAGTAAATAATGAAGTTGAAAAAGTAATACTTGAAACCGTTAAAGCAGCAAAACCTATAGGAGCGCTATGTGTAGCACCTGTAATATTGGCAAAAGTGCTTAGCGGAATTACCTTAACAATAGGTAACGACGAAGGCGCTGCAAATGCAGTTTCGGAAATGGGAGCGGAGCACAAAATAAGTACCCACGGAGAGGTAGTGGTAGATCATTCCTACAAAGTAGCTACAACTCCATGCTATATGTTGGATGCGGATATTTTACAAATAGCAGATGGAGCCAATAATATAATTCTGGCGCTTTTAGATTTAATGGATTAATAGCTGCTGTCAGGTACTTAAGAAATATAATCAAAAAAAGGGTGAGACTTCTTGTAAGTTTCACCCTTTTAAGTTTTAAATATTATTGTTGATAGGCAATAAACATAGAGATTGGTTCAATTGTAAGTTGGTCTTTTACTTCTTTAATACCACTTTCATCTATAGTCAATCCTGAGGCCACTACTGTCCAGTTTCCTGGGAGCTTAACTGTTTGTGCTTTTGTATTTGCATTATACCAAACAGTAATTTCTTTCCAACTATCGTTGCCGGCATTATTACGAAGCGTAAAGCCCACAAGTCCGGGTTGGGTTTCATGAAAATTAAGATGTTCACGAACAAGTGTTGCATTAGCTAAACTAAACGCAGGATGATTTTTTCTTAGTTGAATGAGTGACTTATAGTAGTTATACACATCCTGGTGATCTTCCTTCCATTGCCAGTTAATTTGATTTACAGCATCGGGTAGGTTATAAGAATTATGTTCGCCACCTTTGGTGCGCATCATTTCAACACCTGCATGCAAAAATGGTACACCTTGCGAAGTAAGAACAACTGCATTAGCTAAACAATGCATGGCCTTAATTTCTTGTTCAGTGGCATTCGGTCGCGAGATCGTAAGTTTATCAAATAAGGTGTGATTATCGTGGCAACTAACATAAGAAACAGCTTGCCATGGTTGATTGGCCCATATGGTGTCGGAGTAATTAACAGCCGGGAAATCAATCTGCGGATGATGTATGGAACCAACAACTCCAAATTTTACGGATTCCTCAAGATTCGCTGCGCCACTTACAAAACCAGTACTTTTCTCATCAAACACCGATCCTTTTAAACCATCTCGAACATCGTCGCTAAATGCAGTAATGTTTTCCATTAAATAGGTATTCTTCTTAACGGCCCGCTTGCTTTCAGGTAATGGAGAACCTCCGCCTGTCCAGCCTTCCCCATAAACAAATAGTGAAGGATTGATTGCCTTAAGTTCGGCAGCAACCTCATTCATCGTTACCATATCATGGATGCCCATTAAATCGAATCTAAAGCCATCAATATGATATTCTTTAGCCCAGTAAAGAACTGACTCAACAATGTATTTTCGCATCATGGTTCGCTCCGATGCTGTTTCGTTACCACAGCCAGAAGCGTTGGAGTATGTGCTATCTGAATTAAAACGATAGTAATAACCCGGAACTTCTAAATTAAAATTAGACTCCTCTGTTCTTCCTGTGTGGTTATATACTACATCTAGTATAACACCTATTCCATTATCATGAAAGCCTTTAACCATTTGCTTAAATTCCTTGATTCGCACAGCTGCATCGAATGGATTAGAAGCAAAAGAACCTTCCGGTACATTATAGTTTTGCGGATCGTAGCCCCAATTAAACTGTGGTCTATCCAGATCGCTTTCGTCTATGGAATAATTGTCAAATGCGGGCAGTAAATGTACATGTGTTGCACCTAGCTCTTTAATATGATCAATTCCTGTGCTTAAGCCATTCTGGGTTGCAGTACCTTGCTCAACCAAACCTAGAAGCTTACCTGGATAGGAAGATCCCGAACTGGGATGAGTGCTAAGATCCCGAACATGTAATTCATATAATATTGCCTTATTTGGAGTTAGCAGCTCCGGTCCTTTATCGTCACTCCAGTTAGCTGGATTTGTTTCAGCCAAATCGACGACCATTGCGCGCATGCCATTTACGCCAACTGCTTGTGCATAAATACCTGGGGTTTCGTCAAGCCATTTATCGGCAATCTTTACCTGATAGGTGTAATAGGTATTCTTTAAATCTTCCTTAATAATTAGTTGCCAAACACCAGGCAATCCTTCCCTTAAACTTGCTACACGAATAGGATCTCCGTTAGTTCCGTTATCATATAATTTAAGCCGAACTGCTGATGCAGTGGGCGACCACAGTGTAAAACGACTTGATTCCGGAGTATACACATTCCATAAGTTGGTGTTCTTGTACACTGGGTAATCATCATATGATTTATAATTAACAGATTTTTCCATACACGATTGAAACAATAAAATAGCCAAACATAAAAATAGATAACTGGTTCTCATAATAACAGATTTAATGAAGAAAAAAAACGACCTTGTAAATCTTTCGAATTTAATTGCAAGATAACTACTAATCTTGTTTTATAAGGCAAAGATAATCAATAATTTATTCCTTAAACACCGCTTAATTATTGGTATCTTATAGGACGTCTAACTAAAACGTTTGCGGAAAAAACCACCCATTAATTAATATATGTTAAGTATTATCTGAACTTAACTTGCCTTCAGTAATTCCCACTCTCATAATATTTAAATATTTGTTCTTCTCATCCAGACAATACTCTCAGAAAGAAGATTATCCAAAATCAGACAAATTTGTCTGTTTATCAGGTGAACCCTTTCGTTCATCAAAGTTTCCAACAACTTAGGCATTGATCATATATTTTTGAACCGATTTAAAAGCTGAAATAATATTCACAAAAACTAAATACTTATGAAAAACTTTAAAATCCTCTTTATAATTGTCGCGCTTGCAATTGGATTTACAAGCTGCTTAAAAGAAACAGATGTAATGAACAATGAGCCAACTCAATCAATTGAAGACATTGTTGTATCTCCTGATTTTAACTACGAAACCTTTAAGGATATTGAAATTGTAATGACAGGCTACACGGATGGTGTTGTTGAAGTTCTTGCAAGCGACGGAGCTGTTTACCAAAAAGCATATTTACAGAAGAAGCAACAATATGCAATGAACCTAACAATCCCTACCTATGAGAAAACAATCTATTTGAGATTCAAAGGAAAGAACGTTAGACTAGAACTAACATCAGACATGGTTGTCTGGGAATTTGTTAAGTATTAATCTGTGATTTGTTAAACAAAAAATTAGAAATGATGAAAAATTTATATAATATATTTAATACAAAGATGCTGCTGGCAATGATTATTGCCGTGTCATTAGTTTCAACGAGTTTTAGTCAAACTTTCGTTTTAGACCTTGAGTATAATCCATTAACATTTACCAACGCTCAAAAGTCCATTATTAATAATGCTGGTAATAATGGTAAGAGTGCCGGATCTGTTCACAAATATTCAAATGTTGTAACCAAAGATGGTGTTACAGTTTATGCTCACTTAACCATTCTTGAAACAAATAACGCATTTATTACAAATTTTGATGATGATACACAAACAGGTAGCGCTAGCAGATTTCAACCAAGAATTGGTTCAAATTCAGGCGGTGGCTATATCTTATACAAATTAGAGTTTTTTGATACAGCGGATGATGAGCCTGTATTCTTATATGACTACTATGCAACAGGTGTTGATATTGACGGAAATAACTCAAGTAATAGAGAATTTGTTGAATTTGGTGGGTACGAGAGTTATGCAAAAGATGCTACATGTGCCTTAACCATTACAACAAATGCTATAAGTGGTAGAACCCAGTTCAAAGGAATTAGTTCTAATTTATCAGGCGTCACTTTTGAAAATACAGCCTCATTTATTGTTAATTATGCAACACCTAATAACGAAATAACATTTGCTTTAGGACAAACATCAAATAATAACGAACGATACTATTCAGTGCAGTTTGGTGCCGCAGGAGGTGTTTACACCAACCCGGTTGTTATTAATAATCCTTTACCTGTTGCTGTTGATGACATAGGTATACCAATTGATGGTACGCTTGGTGGTGTTTCGGTTGCTAATATTCTCGACAATGATACGTACGACGGAAGTGCAATTATTCCTGCTAACGTGACCATTACCGAGATACCTGACATTCCACATGCAGGCGTAAGTTTAAACGAAACTACAGGAGAGGTAAGCGTTGCAGCAGGTACTTCTATTGGTACCTACTACATCACTTACCAGATTTGTATGAATGCCGCTTCTAATGATTGCGATATTGCTTTAATTACTGTGGAAGTTACTGGATCAACATCAATTATCAACAATTTCCCAGCAACGGGTTATGGAACACTTGCCTTTGAAGATATGTGGCCAACTAAAGCCGATTATGATTTTAATGACTTGGTTGTTGACTATAAATTTGAAATAAGCTCTGATCAAAATAATGAGGTAAGCGAAGTTGAAGCTACTTTTATTATTAAAGCTTTTGGTGCAACATACGACAATGGTTTTGGTTTTCAAT
>JBFHES010000244.1:0-6927 GCA_041584015.1 Bacteroidales bacterium | reverse complement strand
GCGTATCAGTGCATGCTGTTGTATTAATTCACAAACAAGAACTGTAATGATCACAATAAAATCATTGGAAGAATTTAACGAGATTAAAGAAAATGAGGACGCTGTTCTATTCTATTTCTCACACGATGCATGTAATGTTTGCAAAGTACTTAAGCCGAAGCTGGAGGAACTCGTTCGAGAAGATTTTCCGCAAACTAAAATGTATTACGTTAACATTAAGCTATTGCCTGAAATATCCGGACAGTTGCGAATCTTTACTGTTCCGACCATCATCGTGTGTTTTCAAGGACGTGAGTACATTCGGAAAAGCAGAAACATTGGAATTGGCGAATTAGCAAATGATATGAGCCGTCCGTACAGCATGCTATTTAATGAATAAAAAAAGCGGCTTTATCACAGCTAAACGCTAGGCTTAATAAACTTAAACTACAGATACTTTCTGGTGATGTATCTAACCGGATACCAAGAAGCAACAAAGCCAATAAGTAGCACCACTGCAAAAACAGCTATCGCATCAGATAAATAAGCTTCAACAGGGTAGTATTCGATGATAAAGGCTCCATCCCCTTTAAGGGGTACAATACCAACATGTGTTTGCAAATAGGTAAACAAATATCCTAAAGCAATTCCTAAAACCGCACCCAAACTAGAAATCGACCATCCTTCGAAAAGGAATATTTTACGCACATCTTTTAAAGTAGCCCCCATATTACGTAATATGGAAATGTCTTTTTTCTTATCGATAATGAGCATGGTTAGTGAACCAATAATATTGAATGAAGCTATAAGAATAATAAAGCCAAGGATCAAAAAGCCCATAAATTTCTCAGACTTAATAGTCTTGTACAATAGCTCCTGCTGTTCAAATCGGTCCTTAACCGAATATTCATTTCCTAAAATACCAGCAATCTCTTCTTTAAGATCATCAACTTCGTACCCCTCAACCACTTTAAGCTCGATGGCCGAGAACATAGTTTTTACTTCAAAAAGTTCGCGTGCAAAGCGCATTGGTACCAATACATATTTCTGGTCAACCTCTTGATGAATTGAAAATATTCCCTTAGGATAAATTATTTTACGATTAATCGCTGTCTCCAGATTAAATTGTTTGGCTTCTTTTCGTGGGGAGTAAATAATGAGGGGATCGATGAAATTAAGACCGATTCCTAAATTCATAGCTACTAAATGACCAACTACAGCAAAGTTGTGATGCTCTTGCTCCAAAGTGAAACTGCCGTCGTAAAGCATTGTATCAATGCCTGTCATTTCCTGAAATTGTTCGTCTACACCTTTAATGGTCGCAACAAACTGCTTATCGTCATATCTAATAAGTGCATTCTCCTCTAAAACTTTAGCAAAAACGGCTACACCATCCAGCGACTGAATTTGCTTCATTGTCTCTTCCGACATGTCAAACTGCTTGCCCTCGACTAGCGTAATTTTAATATCAGGATCGAAAGTGCTAAAGAGCGATTTAATTAAAGAATCGAGGCCATTAAAGACAGAAAGAATAATAAGCAAGGCAGCGGTACCAATGGTAACACCAAAAATAGAAATACCCGAAATCAAGTTAATTACATTGGTTGACTTCTTTGAAAACAAATATCGTCGTGCAATATAAAATGGGAAGTTGGGCATTAATTAGGATTTATTTCCAGGCTTTTACTACAAGACCCGTACCCGTTTTGTGATTACCTCTTACATCCATCCAATTTAGGATAAAGGCAAACGGATAGGTAATTATATAATAGAACGGTAATACAATAAAAAACAGCTTAGTAGCATTCAGCATTGTAATAGGATATTTCATGGAGAGTTTCCAGGAAATTTTACCTGGAGCACCATAAGCGTAGCGCGCTTCTACTTTTGAGAAGCCTGCTTCTTTAAGCTTATCTTCAATCTCCTGAATATTATATCCATCGCGCACATGCTCATCAATAAAACCATGAATACCATCACCATGATCGTGGTCATGATCGTGATCATGATCATGATGTGCATCAGATCCACCTTGATCAGATGGAGTTGAAATAAGAAGCATTGCTCCTTCCTTCATTGTTTTTATAAAATTCTTAAACACCAATACGTCTTCTTCAATATGCTCCATTACATCTACAGAAAGAATAAGGTCGTATTTTATTTCGCTGGTGTATTTTGTTAAATCGGCAAACTCAAAATGTACACGATGGTCTTCATCTATTTTTGTGAAAAAGTTATTACAATCTTCAATCTGCTCAGTTTTAACATCTACTGCTGTAATCTTCCATTTTTTGTTCATGCTCGACATGCCATAAACATACTGGCCAAAACCGGCACCGGCATCAAGAATATGAATATTATCACCGGCCTTTTTAGACCAAATTCGTAGTTCCTTTTTAATGTGCCATGATCTAAGCAACAGTAAATCGAGTAAGCGATAAAACAGCTTGCGTAATGTTGGAGTATTATTAAAAACTTTACCTAAACTTCGTTTAATTGGATCGTACTTCATTGTGTTAATTAATTTGATATCCGTATCAATGCTTTATCCGCTGAACAGCAACTTCAATTACCTGTAAAATGCATTTGACTACTTTAACAATTCATCTATTCTCTCTGCGTAATCAAGTGAGTCGTCTAAGTAGAATGCCAATTCAGGAATCACTCTTAATTGATGTCTCACCTCTTTACCTAATAAAAACCGCAAACTTTTAGCTGATTTATTAATTAGCTCAATCGCATCATCAGCCTTACTCGAAGGAAAAATACTCAAGTAAACTTTAGCCAGTCCCAGATCGGGGGTAACCCTTACGACTGTTACAGTAATCAATCCTCCGGGCACATAAGTACCACTCTCTTTCTGGAACATCTGTCCCATTTCCTTTTGCAACAATCTTGAAACTTTACTCTGCCTAATTGAATCCATTTTCTCCTCCAGTGCGGAAACCGCTTACAATAACTTTATTTCTTAAAGAAAGTTCAAAGTTAGTAAAGTTTAAAGAAAAGTTAGTTTCGATTCTTCGATAAGAATGCATTAAAACTACTGAATTATAAGAATTAGTATTAGAGTGAAATAATCAGAAATGTAGATTTATTGATTCATATACTTCCCCTCTTTTACCCCGAATACTTTTTCTATATTTTTTTTTGCGGATCCATTTGCCATGAGAATCAGATGATCATTCAATTCAATAGTTGTACCCTTCCCTGCATTTTTAAACAGCTTTTGCCCCTCGCTGTCTTTTTTGCTGATGCCCATCAATACACAGTCGTAGGTTTTCTTCAGGTCAACAAAGGCATCTAAATAATCTTGGTTTATATATGGATTCGTTTCCAGCACAAGATACTCCAGCAGATCATAATCATCCTCATGAACTGTTGTTGCCATTAAATCTTCGGTAATATGGGCAACGTCTGGCTCGAAAATATAACTGGCAACTAACTTTGATGCAATTTCATTTTTCGAGATGGCATACGTAATACCTACGGTTTGATATGTCTCTTTCAAATCGGGATTATCTAGTGTAACCACATAGTTTAAATTATCATAATGCTTCTTTAAATTAAGTGCATACACCAGTGTTTCGGTATCTTCAGTAAAGTTAATAAATACCGAAGCCGACTTTGATAAATTAACTTTTGAGAAAGCCTCGAAATTGTTGAAATCACTAAAAAAGACAAATACATTTTCAACTGGATAAAGATCTTTAATTAGCGTAACATCATCTTTATCATCGGTAACTATGGCAACTTGCCTGCCTGATTTTACAATTTGATCAATCACGTTATGCCCAAATTTATCCCAACCAAAAATCACAAAGTGATTAGAGAAGCTTGTTCCGTAATAACCTGCTTTCTTCTTTTCCATATAATTACTGATGTTATTTGTTAGATTTCCAATTAAATAGCCGAGCAAGCCTAAACTACTCAACACCACAACTAATCCTAATATTTTTCCAATATCAGTTACAGGATAAAAGTCGCCATAACCAACTGTTGTAAGAGTAATGACAGTATACCAAAGGCCATCCCAATAATCCTGAATGTTTGCCGACTGATCTGCAGACTCAACCTGAACTAAGAATTTAATAATGACCAGATAGATGATCAAAAGAATCCATATAATGTATTTGCTAAGTTTTTCTCTAATCATTTTTATTTATTCCAATTGTTCATTTCTAAAACTCCATGCTAGAAATATACCTGCGATTGCTCCAAACAAGTGACCTTCGAACGAAATATAAGGATTAACCGGCAACAGCCCCCACACCAAGCCACCATACAAAATTATGATTATTAAGGCAATTAGGAATGACTTAAGGTTAAAATTATAAAAGCTTGCCGCCACCAAAAAAGCAGCTATGCTGTAAATAAGTCCACTAGCGCCAATATGATAAGCACTTCGGCCAAATAGCCATACCAAAACACCCGAAATTAAGACCGAGTAAATAACCACCCGTGTAGCTACTCTGGTATAAAAATTATAGAGCACCGATAATAATACAAACACAGGAATTGTATTTGAGGCTAAATGACCAAGACTTCCATGCAGGAAAGGATGAAAAACAACACCTACCAATCCGCCTATTGACCGGGGCATTATACCAAGTTTTGCAAAATCTAAAGGAATTATAAAATCCAGGAATAACACTCCCCATAAGATGCCAATAAAAACAAGCACTTGCTTAATATAATTCATTTGCGAATCTCCATCATCATGATTAATTCATGAGAAACTTTAATCTTCTAAAAATATTACATCAAGCCTTAATAAACAAACATCAAATTAACTGGTCAATCACGAATTAATCCCTATTTATTCGTTGAACAAAAGAAATGCAAACGGAATAATACATGAGATTAAAACATAGTCGCAACTATGTTATTTATCAGCAAAATATAGCTATTTAAAATTAGTGAATCACCGCATAATTTCATACTTTTGATGTCCGTTGATTTTTTTGGGGAAAGCACATGCAGATTAAAAGTACGTTTTTATTAATAGTTATAGGACTTGGCTTAATTTTCAGCTGTAATGTACAGTCGAAGAAAAAAGAAAAAGAAGCTCAATTTAAACCACGTACGAATAAAATAATGATGCTTGCCGGCGACAAAATGAAGAAATGGAATATTGATTCATACTCGATAAATGGCACCGTTCTGGATGACAATGCGGAGTACCATCATTCCGGCAACTCAAATATCTTTTTTAAAGACCACCGTCTTGAAATTGTGCGGGATAATAAAATTGAAGAAACCGGACACTGGCATTTTTCTGAAGACTCTACGGAAATTGAAGTATCCATTGGCTGCAATTTTTTCATATATAAATTAATAGAGATCAGCCAATCGGAAATGCAATACATGTGTGTAAACAAATCAGACACAATAGAAACCATCATGAAAACCCAGCAGCTCTAGTTAAGTGAGCTGACTTAAAGTTACAAAATCAATGTAGTTTTCTGCATGTTCGCCAAACACCTCAACAGATTCTCCCTGGATGCTAAAAGTTGATTTCTCCCCCTTTACTTTTGAGAACACAATTCTAAATTCTATGCCATTATCATCAACCATCAGAATCTCAGCTAAGCGGTTCTCAAAATCGGAATGTAGGTAGGCGTGACAAACCGGACAGCGAAACTCTATCTTTTCGCCATCAGCAATTGCAAACTGATCATTATAACTTGCAGAATAATCTCCTAGCTTTTGATCCAGCATAACTAATCCAGTTTCACCTCGCTTACCAATCACGGTAAAAAGAATATGATCATTCACATTTAAGAAACTTCGACATTTTGGACATTTATAATTATTCATGACACAAAGTTTTACATTCGGATAACCGAATTATTAATATTCAGAACACACAGGAATTGCCAAAATCCAGAGCATTTCAATAGCGTATTTATAAATATACGAAAACCAAAGAGTTAAGTCAAATAGAATAACCAGCAATTAACCGCACCAAATACATTTTAGCGAAAAAGCAAAGCATAGAATTAGTGCAAAAAAAGAAGCGAACTATGCCGCTAAAAGCCTTGAACTTTAAGCCGCTAAAAATGTTAATAAGTTGTTCTTTTTTAGTGGGTTTAGAACATGCAAAAAAGGCTAAAAAATACTACTTTTGGTCTCCAATAATAATGATTTTAGAAAGATTTGATTATGAGTGATTTAGAAAACAAAAATCATAATAAGAACGGCGATTATTCAGCAGACAATATACAAGTTCTTGAAGGTCTTGAAGCAGTACGTAAAAGACCCTCAATGTACATTGGCGATGTTAGCACCAAAGGACTACATCACCTGGTTTACGAGGTTGTTGATAATTCAATCGATGAAGCTCTAGCAGGTCATTGTAGTCGAATAGATGTAATCATTAACAAAGACAACTCCATAACAGTAACTGATGATGGTCGTGGTATTCCGGTTGACATGCACGAAAAAGAAGGCAAGTCGGCTCTGGAGGTTGTTATGACTGTACTTCACGCCGGTGGTAAATTCGATAAAGATTCTTACAAAGTTTCAGGTGGTCTGCATGGTGTAGGTGTTTCTTGTGTAAATGCCTTATCAACACACCTTAAAGCTACAGTTCACCGAGATGGACAAATCTGGGAACAAGAATACATAATCGGTAATGCTCAGGGAGACATAAAGGCTGTCGGCAGCACCGACAAGACAGGAACCATTATCACCTTTAAACCAGACGAAAGCATCTTCCTTGTTACCGAATACAACTACGATATACTTGCGGCAAGGCTTCGTGAGCTGGCTTATCTTAACGCCGGCATTCACCTTACTTTAAAAGATGATCGAATTGTTGAAGGTGAAGAAGAAAAGAGTGATAGTTTCTTATCTGAAAAAGGATTATCGGAATTTGTTGAGTACTTAGACAAAACACGAGAAAGACTTATTGACGATGTTATTCACATCTCAACAGAAAAAAATGAT
>JBFHES010000243.1:0-6933 GCA_041584015.1 Bacteroidales bacterium | reverse complement strand
CGATGCATGAATAGCGGTTACCTTGGCGCTTCGCCCAAACCCGACTTCATTTTTTATTGCATAGAGGTAACTGATTTATTAAACTTATGAACCTAAATTAGCGTCGACTAGGCTCTCCATGTAGGGAAGATTGTTCACGGATGGCGCGAAATGAAAGTTGCCGCTCCAGATGAATGCACTATCCTTTTATTAGGCTTGACTAGTTATTAATGAAGGTGCCTCAAGAACTATTTGAGGTAAGCTTTTATTTGGCATCTGTGGTGGTTTTTTGGTTCGTTGTAGGCGGCAGCCAAAATGAACACAACAACAAACAGTTTTCGGCTATCGCGGATATTCCTTAACTAATGAAAATAAGAACTTTAATATGGTATTGATTGAATCCTCTCCGAATATCGAAAAATAGTTGACTGTCCACTTACTTTCAAAGATGGTGCATGAATGGAGGAAACATTGTTCAGGCATTTATTATATCTATCTGATCATTCCTAGTACCGCGGATATAATTATCAATACATAGGAAACGCCATAAAAGAAAATGGTGTTTTTAAATTTTTGCTTGTCTTGAATATTATTGATAATAAACATTCGACCAAGTTGCGAGAGTGCAAGGGTAAAGATCATGACCGAAAAATGAGATACCACCCAATAGCGTAAACTATTATTTATCAATTCATCCTGATTAGAGAGCACACCGGTTCCTGATGATGACCCGAGAAAATAATACAACACAATTCCTAAAACAAGCTGCACATATAAGAACATTAAAAATACTACGGACAAAAAATTATTTGCTTTAGTGAATTTGGTTGGTTTTACCAGACCAACAACTGCCATAACAAGCACAAGAAGTCCTACAATAACAAAAAGTGCGCTTACAATAATGTGAATGGTAATTGTGAATCCGTACATATTTGAAGTTATTTTAGACCAAAGATACTAATTGCTATAAAAAAACAGACCCTCCGTTCTGGCGGAGGGTCTGCTAAACCATGAAGGTTTATTATTGATCATCACTAAAATATTCGCATGTAGTTAAATATTATGCTACAAACATACAATCCAATTCTGAAGTAAATTTGAAGTAAACAATCAAATTCAATTAATGATTCTTAAACCGTCAAAACACATGATTAATCGTTCAAATTAGTAGCATAAAAAAACCCCTCGTTACTGGCAAGGGGTTCTTTAAAACCTGTTGAAAGGTTTACTTGATCATTTAAATATTCATTGTAGTTAAATATTATACTACAAACATAGAACTCAATTCTGAAGCAA
Organism: Bacteroidales bacterium; assembly: GCA_041584015.1. Taxonomy (GTDB): domain Bacteria; phylum Bacteroidota; class Bacteroidia; order Bacteroidales; family M50B96; genus JBFHES01. The sequence continues at coordinate 5,658 of JBFHES010000243.1, read as the reverse complement.
ATCTGAAGTACAACTCCAATTTCGGATTATTTTAGAATTGAACCCTAATTATATTCATATCATCCTCGAAACTATAACTTACGGTGTATTTATAGAGGTCGCAGATTTTCTTGACAATAGACAAGCCCAATCCAATTGATTCTTTGGAGTGACTGGTTTTTGTGAATCGCTGAAAAATTTTATCCGGATCAACTTCGCTCTGAGGCCCGGTATTACTAATTACAAACGCTTCCTGGCTTAACGTAATTAGTATGAGGCCGCCATCCACATTATGTCTGATGGCGTTCTTTATTAAGTTGATAATTAACATATCGGCCAATGCCACATTCATTTCCTGCTTGACTAACTGCAAATCAACTTTCACTTTTATACTTCTCGATTCAAGCATTTCCTCGAAGTTCTCCAAATGGAATGCTATTCGCTCTTTTAGATCAACCGTTGAAATTTCAGGAAATTGATTGTTCTCAATTTTAGTTAATAGCACCAGCACCCTATTCATATTGGCCAGGCGATTAACGGAGTCATAAAGTGATTTAAATATCTCGAGCTTGTCGGGTTCAAGGTTTTCGGTTTGCAGTAGCAATTCAATTTTCGATCGCATTATTGCCAACGGAGTTTGCAGCTCATGTGAAGCATTTTCAGTAAATTCCTTCAGGTTCACAAAATCGCTATGAATCCGCTTGGTCATTTTATTGATTGAATTATTCAAAGTTTGAAACTCTTCAATCTCCGATTCCGGCAAATCAATTCGCGCGCCAGTTTGCCAATTAAAAGTATTAATGCCTTCAATTGTTTTAAAAAAATCATCCCAAATTCGGCCAAACAAATAGCGGTTAAAAAAGAACAAGCACACAATGAGCAGCAGTAACATAACACTTAAAAATGCAATGATCCGCTGAACAAGATTCTCAGAACTTAAAATGGATCTGTAAACTGAGATTTTAAAATTCTCGCCAGCAATGAAGGCATGCATCTGGTAAAGTCTGTAAGGAAGGTAGCGTCGTTCCACTTTATCAAACAACACGGTATCTTTATATAAGGGTTCTATATGTTCGTTTTGCTCTATCCGTTCAAACCGAACATTGTTCTCGGTAATCAGCATTGCATTCTCCAGCGTCTGAAACTCATTCAACTCTTTCTCCAGGTTTATGGCATAGGTGTACAGTTCGGCATCAATCTGATTATTAATCATGGTACGGATGAAATGAAAGAAACCAATACCACCAAAAAAATAGATAAAAAGTGAAACGGTAATGATAATGAGACTTGTCTTGTTTAATAATTTCACTCGCTTACAAATTTATAACCAACACCATATACATTTTGAATATAATCTGCCGAACCTTTCTTTAGCAGTTTTTTTCTAAGGTTCTTAATATGTGTGTAAATAAAATCAAAAGAATCAAGCGTATCAGCATAATCGCCCCACACATGTTCGCCAAGTGATTCCTTTGTTAACACCCGGTTTTTATTTGACAAGAAGTACAACAAGAGGTCTAGCTCTTTCTTAGTTAAATCCAACAAGGCCTCTTTCACCCACACTTGCAGAGAAGAAGTATCTATTTTTATTTCATTAAATTCTATAATATTACTACCACTAAAATTAATTCGCCGAATAACCGACTTTACCCGTGCGTTCAATTCAGATAAATTAAATGGCTTGGTTAAATAATCATCGGCACCAATCTCCAATCCGTCAATTCTGTCGTCAATGGAATTTCTTGCGGAGATAATTATAATACCGCACTGCACCTTAAGCGACTTTAGCTGCCGGATAACATCCAAACCTGAGCCGCCCGGTAGGTTAATATCAACCAAGGCACAATCGTAACGATATAGGTTAATTTTCTCAACGGCACTTTCAAAATCATTTGCCACTTCGCAAACATATCCCTCAACCTTTAAATAGTCTACTATCGAATCGGCTAAGGCTTTTTCATCCTCAATTATTAATATCTTCATGCTAGAAATATTACTGCTTAAAGGTAAAAAAATTGACTGAACCAATCCCAGTCATTCGCATTTCAGCTATCTTGCATTTTTATCGCGTGTACACCATCAAACACAAGAACATGAAAAGGACGTTCATCATTCTCATGCTGTTAATTACAGTTAGTATTGTTAAAGCGCAACCATGTAAAGAGGTAATTGCATACTACCCAAACTGGCAGTGGTACGACCGTGGTAATTTAGTTGGTCCAACAACAATTGATTACAGCAAATACACCATTATTAATTATTCGTTTTTTAGCCCGCAAACAAATGGAACGCTGGCACAGACCGACACATGGGCTGATGAGAATTTATTACTTGGTCAGCCTGACTGGCAAAATGGAGGCTATATTGCAAACACATCATTAATTGATTTAGCACATAACAACAATGTAAAGGTTTTAGCGTCCATTGGAGGATGGACCTTATCCAGTAATTTTCCTGCCATAGCAGCAGATAGTGCCAAACGAGCAACCTTTGCCGGGGAATGTGTCAGACTTATAAATCAGTTTAATTTCGACGGAGTTGACCTGGATTGGGAATACCCCGGTTATGCTGCTCACAATGGAACGCCTAACGACGGACCGAACTTCACAGCCTTGCTTCAAAATATTCGAGATAGTTTAGATGCTTTGGAACTGATCACAGGCAACGACTACATGATTACATCCTGCTTTAGTGCCGACCCGGCAAAAATGACTTTTGTTGAATGGGCCAACGTAAACAACATTATCGACTACTTTAACTTAATGACCTATGACTTCTTTGGGGCCTGGGATCCTGCAAGCAATCATAATTCACCGCTTTACGCACCAGCAGTTGGCAATCCTAGCTTTAATTTAAATGCAACCTTCATAAATATAAATCAGGTGTATGGCATTCCTGCATCAAAAATAAATCTAGGAGTAGCCTTTTATGGTAGATCAGTGACTTCTTGCACCAGCCTGCACGGGTCCAATAGCGGTACTCCTGACAATTCAACATTTTGGGAAGATGAAGGAAGTCCGTTGTACTACAACATTCAAAAGAAAATGAACTTATTCACCAGCTACTGGGATTCAACAGCTCAGGTTCCATATCTATTAGGTAATAACCTAAGCACTTTTGTTTCTTATGACAACAAAGAATCGGTGGCTCGCAAAGCGGCTTATGTATTACAGAACGATGCTGCTGGAGTAATAATCTGGGAGCTTACCGGCGATTACATTGAAACCTCAGTTGGATCGGGACAAATTGCAGCAACACCTTTAGCTGACACATTAAATCAGGTATTATGTGGTACTATCACAAGCAGTAAGAAGCCAAAGCAACAAAGCACATTTAGAATTTGGCCAAACCCTGTTCGGCAAGGCCAAACAATCTATTTACCAATACAGAATAATAATGAGCCTACTGTGATTTGTATTTATCACCTCGACGGCAGGTTACACAGCACAAAACAACATACTTCATTAGGATCAATCGAGCTGCAAGCTCCAGAACATGGCATTTACATCATACAGGCAAGCCATAATGGCAAACAGCTTCATTCCCGATTGATTGTTCAGTAAATAGATTTTCGTAATTATTAACAACTTGTATTGTATACATAAACATCGCTTTTATAAATTTGCCAGACATTAAACCGATAAAATGAAATTAAGCAGTTATAGCATCTTTACACTTTTAATGCTGGGAATTGGTTTTACTACGCTTGGTCAAAGCGACACCATATACTTTAAACCCATACATCCTGCAATTAGCGATGGTTCAGTGATTATTGGGCTACAAGCCATGGCGCCCAGCTATGTATTAACTGGCGATAATGCCGGTGACTTTAATACAGACTTTGACTTTGCAGTTAAGGCTGGCGTTTTTCTTGAAAAAAAGAATGCCATCGGTGGTTCTATGCTATCATCACGATACAGCGACAAGAACGACATTAAGCACACCATGTACCTTTATGGTGGTTTTATGCGCCTGTACCAAAAAGATGACACACCAAACTACTTTCTGGAACTGGGCATTAATTATGGCCGAAAGCAGGAAGTAATTGCAAACAAAACGGAAGTCATCGATAAAAAAGTGCTTGGCGATCTGGCCATTGGTTGGGTATGGATAGATGATCAGGTGATGCTTGAGGCATCCATGAACTTCAAATTCCTTAATCACTCCTACCTAGATTTAAACACCTTTGCCGAACAAAATAACAAAGCGGTTTATGTGCAGCCACATGTTTCGGTATTTTTCTTTTTATAAGCTACAAGCATGGATATTAAAGATTACAAAATAGCAATCATTGGTGCTGGAAATTTGGCTACACATTTAGGTTTGGCTTTAAAAAGCAATGGTTTCGATATTCTACAAGTTATTAGTCAAACCGAATTGCGAGCCGCCACGCTTGCTGGTAAGCTTAATTGCGAGCACTCCATTAATTTGCAAGACCTTAATACCACAGCCAACTTTATCATCATGGCTGTTTCTGACAAAGCCATCTCCGAGATAGCGGAAGAAATCTCAATATCCAATCAAATTGTTGTACATACTTCTGGTACCACCAACATGGATGCATTGGAAGCCTTCAATAATTATGGTGTCTTTTATCCCTTGCAAACCTTCTCCATTGACCGACCAATTGCATTCAATACAATCCCGGCTTTTATTGAAGCAAACAATTCCGACACACTTGAGCAGATAAGTTTTTTAAGCAAGGTATTGTGTTCAAAAGTTGAACAAGGAAACTCAGAACAGCGCAAGCGTCTGCATATGGCTGCGGTAATCTCCTGTAATTTTGTGAACTACCTCTATAGTATCTCCCAAGAATTACTGGAAGAAGATGGATTGCCTTTTGATGCATTGCGACCATTGATTCTTGAAACTGCGTCAAAAGTAATGGACATTGAACCGAAGAATGCGCAAACCGGACCAGCCATACGTAACGATGTAAATACGATGGTTCATCATCTCGAATTACTTGCCAGTCATCCTGAGTATCAAAAATTGTATAGTTTTGTAAGCGAAGGAATTTCAAATAAATATTTAGCCGAAAATAAAGGCAACAAACAATTTCTCTCATGGGACACTTTAAAACAGAACTTAAAAATGTAAAAGCGCTCGTCTTCGATGTCGACGGTGTTTTCTCAAATAGCCACGTATACTTGCATCCATCGGGTGATATGATGCGCAGCATGAATATAAAAGATGGATATGCAATTATGAAAGCTGTAAAGGAAGGCTTCCCAATTGCTATTATTACCGGTGGTGCATCTGAATCGGTACGCACCCGTTTTCAAGGCCTTGGCATTACTGACATCTACCTGAAGACCTTCGAGAAGAAAGAGGCATTTGAAGATTTTAGATTTAAATATGGAATAGAGCCCAAAGATACCTTATACATGGGCGACGACATGCCAGATTATGAAGTAATGGAATATGTAGGCTTACCTACATGTCCGGCAGATGCCTGCGAGGAAATAAAATCCATAGCAAAATATATATCACACAAAGAAGGTGGCGACGGTTGTGTGCGCGATGTTGTTGAACAAGTATTGCGTGCACAAGGTAAATTGTTAAATGAATAATTAGAATGCTTCAGGTTCTTAAGCTCATCAGATTACCAAATATTATCACCATTGCATTGGTGCAGTACCTGATGCGCTATTTTATTATCGAACCTATTCTTAAACT
>JBFHES010000242.1:0-6999 GCA_041584015.1 Bacteroidales bacterium | reverse complement strand
TGATGTGCTATCATCTCGAAGTTTGTAGCTTGTTGCAGGCGATTGGTGATGTTTGCCTGAAATAGATTAAATGGATGGTTATTGTATTGATTGCCGTCAAGGATAGAATGCGGAACCCCATTGACGCCATAAACATTCTTACGAACATTCACATCGGTTGGGTTGTGTAAGTTCATAGGATCATAGCCAGGCCAGTTGTTTTGATATTTTATGCTAATTAACTTTGGATTTGCATTTATTAGTGATTCTACCTGTGGATTATAGTACGCACAAGAACCGCATGAGGCATTAGAAAAATGCTCAAGCAAAACGATTCGATTGCTCTGTGAATAAGTAAGGGAAGATAACAGTAGCGCTGCAAAAAGGATAATATATGTTCTCATTACAATTGTTTACACGAAAACAATAGATTATCCTAAAAGGTTTAAACCAGCACTGTTAAACATCTCTTAAGAAAGCAAACCAAGGAAAGTTGCCAGGCTGAAATTTTCCACACTAATTTGCCGGATAATGAAACAGTTCTGTTTGAGTTAATTTAATTAAATAGCCTTTGCCCGGTTTAAGATTTCCAATGAAATTAATTGAAAACATAGGCCAAAAGATGTTGCCCTGTCCGTCTTTTGCAATTTCAATATAGTTGCTGATGCTTGCAAACATTAGTTCAATTGGTGCTTCAGAACTTCTGAGATAAGCAATCATATTCCAGCCCTGGTTTATGGTGAATTCTGCTAACAAAGGATCTACAGCAAGCCCAATAACTTCCAGTGTGTCGGTTATTTTCATCTTGATTAAATAGGCGTCCTCTTGTGTTAAGTCGCCAATAAGGTTGACTCCATAATCCGGCCAATAAACCTGTCCGTTGCCATTCTTTACTAGATCAATATTTATTTTTATATCAAGAAAAATACTGTCCATTGCAAAATCAAATGGAGCAATATAAGTGGAGTAGATTCCCCACCCCTGGGTTAGTTCAATTGGATGTACTTGAAATGGAGGGATGTTTGTTAGTGAAAGCAGACTGCTCATCCCATTTGAAGTATAAAGCTCCTGGTTTGGAAACGTCTGGTCGTAACTTGCATAAGCCAAATAAGTAGCGGATTCTGATGCGTCCCAGATTTTCCATTTAAATGCTTCGCCTGTTGCCATGCCATCGTAGCCAACATCTGCTCCCCAAACGGTTACTGCGGTGGTCGATCCATCATAAAGTGTATATCCGGCACAAACCAAAATGCCGAGAGAATCGTAAAAAGCACCTATGTAATCGCCTGCTTCAATAGGGTTGCCATCTATAAGAATTTCAACGCTTGAAGAAACAAGTACTGAATGATTGTCGCCTGTATTGGTAAATGACCATGGAACAATGGGGCTGGTGATGTGTAAAGATGCCAGGCCACTTAATCCATTGGTGGTGTAATAAGCTGTGTTGGGCATAACCGGTGGTTGCAGGTAGCTAACGCTCGGATAGTATTCGCTGCCATCTATAGGGCTCCAGGCTTTCCATGTAAATTGATCACCATCATAGAATCCTTCTTTGGCTGGGGTATTGGCATCATCTCCCCAAACAGTTATAGAAGTAGTTGAGCCTTCCCATTTAGCGTAGCCTGCGCAGGCAAGTGTTCCCATGGAGTCATAGAAAACGCCCAGGTAAAAACCATTAGGAAGTAATAAGCTGTCGAAGGTAAAGGTGCCGTTCGACGGTAATAATATGGTATGGTTGCAGCAACTAATGTTGTAGGTCCATGGAAGTTGAAAGTTTTCGTTAATCAAGGAGAGTAGACTGCTCTGACCGTTGACCGTGAAGTTTCCCGTACTCGGAAAATTTTGGTCGTAATCAGGCGTTACTGAATAGCTTGTGTCGGCTGATGCATCCCATATTTTCCATTGTAATAATTCATTCTCAAAAAAGCCTTCTTTTGCAGCGCTCAGGTTGTCATCTCCAAATGCTGATACGTAGGTGGTAATTCCTTCCCATACCGCGTAACCTGCGCATGCTTCCACTCCTGCTGAATCATAGAATACGCCTATGTAATCGCCACTGCTAATGCTTGTGTCGTTTAACAAGTAGCTGCTATTGAATGGCAGCAGAATGGTGTGGTTGATCGGTGTAATGCTAAAACTCCAACCCGGATGAACCGTTGTTACAGTTAGCTCTTGCAAACCACTTAATCCATTAATCTGGAAATTGCCCTGATTAGTCATTGGCGGACCCATATAAGTTGGATTTCCCAAATGCTCTACGTTTTCAGAAGCATCCCATATTTTCCATGAAATAAGTTCGTTGTCATCAAAGCCGTCCTTGTTGGTGGTTTGTGTGTCGTCTGCCCAAACTGTTACCTGTGTTGTTACACCTAACCATTGAATATAGCCACCGCATGCTGCCATGCCGTTATCGGAATAGAAGGCTCCGATGTAGTCGCCGATTTGAATTGGGTTGCCATCGATCGTTGCATTAAAATCTGATGGCAATAGTACAATATGATTGGATCCCGAGTTTTGATAATTCCAGGGAACCGTGTTGGTAATTGCGCTTAAGCTTAGTAAATGTCCTGTGCCATTTACCTGAAATATATTGGAGCTGGTGAACGTGGAGCTGCTGTCGTATTCAGGTATGGCAATGTATTCTTCATTATTTGATGCGTCCCAGATCTTCCATATGAATTCGCTGCCTGGGGGAAATCCATCATTGCCCAGATCTTCAGGCCAGGCGGTTAAATGTGTCATTGCTCCAGTCCATTCCGTGTAGCCCCCGCAGGTCATCTGACCAGTAGAGTTTACGTAAAATACTCCCACATAATCTCCAGTTGATAACTGATTGCCATTAATTGTTAATGAAGCGTTTGCTTCAATTAGGATGATATGGGAATTGTAGGTTACTGCAAAATTCCAGGAAGTCGGTTGACCATTTAGAAGAAAAAAGGTTCCGAATGCCAATAGTGAAATTAAAAGTAATTTCTTCATAAGACATAGCCATTTGTGCGTAATAAAAGTACGAAAAAAACATGGCTTTCATGGCATGGATCTAAAGTAGTTCTTGTTCAGTTGGTTTGCACCGACTCTTAAGGGTTTTGGATTTAAAGTTCATGCCCTAAGTTGCTATCCTAACGACTATTAATTTGTAAATTTACTATGATATTTCTCATCTTAAATCAGATATTATTATCTTTAGCTGATATTTTTAAAAATCAATAATTTATGAGCTATAAACAACTAAAGGTTGAATCAAAAGATCAACTTCTGATAGTAACTATATCCCGGCCTGAGGCGATGAATGCGCTTAATTCTACTTTTTTTGATGAGATGAATGCGGTTCTGGATAAGGAAGCTTTAAACGAAGAAGTTAAGGTTATTATTTTAACAGGTGAAGGTAAAGCTTTTGTAGCAGGAGCCGATATTGCTGAAATGGTAAATATGGATTCTAAGCAAGGTGCTGCCTTTTCTGTTTATGGGCAAAAAACATTTAATCGATTAGAACAATGCGAGAAACCTGTTATAGCAGCCATTAATGGTTTTGCTTTAGGAGGAGGCCTGGAGTTAGCTATGGCCTGTGATTTTAGAATTGCCAGCTCAAAAGCTAAATTCGGACAGCCAGAGGTGAATCTTGGACTAATACCTGGTTATGCAGGAACGCAGCGCTTAAGTAGACTTACCAATTTAGCAGATGCCTTGTATCTTTTAATGACAGCTGATATGATCGGTGCTGAGGATGCGTTGAGAATTAATTTAGTTCAGCAGGTTGTAGAGCCAGATGCATTAATGGAAACTGTGGAGAAGATCGCTTTAAATATTGCTTCTAAAGGACCTAAAGCGGTTCAGAAAGTTAAACATGTAACCCGTGCCGGTTATAATGCCTCGTTCTTTGCAGGAAGTAAATTGGAGAGCAAGGAGTTTGGTTCATTGTTCGGTAACGAAGGAACAGAAGGTATGAAAGCGTTTCTCGATAAGAGAAAGCCAAATTGGAATGAAAAGAAATAAACTAAATAATTAAAAATTAAGAAAATGAGTTATATCGAACGATTGAGTAACGTCTCTGTTCTCGGTGCAGCTGGTAAAATGGGAAGTGGAATCTTGCTGCTTACGGCTGTGGAAATGGCGGATCAAAGTCTGAAAGCTGAGAATAAAGGGAAAAAGTTTGTACTAAATGCCATTGACATTAGCTGGGACGGATTGTCTGGTCTAATGGACTATCTGCGTGTACAGGTTACTAAGGTTGCCGAAAAGAAAACTGTAATGTTACGTGCTTTATATGCCGACCGATCCGACCTGATAGAAAACAGTTGTATCATCAATCAATATGTTCAGGATGTACTGCGCATTGTTCGTCCGGTAACTAACATGGAAGTTACTTATGAATCTGAATTGATTTTTGAGGCAGTAAACGAGAACAAAGATTTAAAGGTGAAACTGTTTAAAGAAATAGATAAGAACAGTACAAAAACACCTTGGTTTCTTACCAATACTTCTTCGGTACCAATTCATGAGATTAATGAGGCTGCCAATCTTCATGGTCGTATTCTTGGCTTCCATTTTTATAATCCACCGGCAGTTCAAAAGCTAGTTGAGATTATTGCTCCTGATGGAACTTTACCAGCGCTAAAAGAATTTGCACTGGCTTATTCGAAAAACATGCGTAAAGTAGTGGTGCCATCAAACGACTTTGCCGGATTTATTGGCAACGGTCATTTTATGCGCGATGCTTTGCACGGAATACAGGAAGTTGAACTGTTAGTAAAGGAGCATGGGTTTGCACAAGCGGTTTACATGGTAAATAAAGTTAGCCAAGAGCTATTGGTACGCCCAATGGGGATTTTCCAATTGATCGATTACGTAGGTGTTGATGTGGTGCAGTTTATACTAAATGTAATGGCTCCGCATAATCCTTCGGAGAAATTGCACAGCGAATTGCTGGATAAAATGATGGATCTCGGCGTTAAGGGGGGACAGCATTCAAATGGTAGTCAGAAAGATGGTTTCTTAAAATATGAGAAGGGACGTCCGGTAGCTGTTTATAGTATTGACGACAAAGATTATGTGCCGTTCGATTCATTTACAAAAGATTGTGACAGTAAATTGGGTGCTGTACCAGATTCATTAATAGCTTGGAAAAGTGTTATAAGAATGAAAAATAAAGCTGATGTATTGGCTGGTTTCTTTAATGATCTGAAAGGAGCAGGAAGCGTAGGCGCATCCATCGCATTAAAGTATGGTGCACGTTCAAATGAAATTGGAAAGAAGCTGGTTGCCGATAAAGTTGCTTTGAACGAAAAGGATGTGAATACTGTTATGATGACAGGTTTCTTTCATGCATACGGACCAATTAATGAGTATTTCGCATAAGACCGGAAATGCTAAGTTGAATTTTAAATTTTAAGCAGATGAAATTAAGAAGAAAAATATACATGGCAGCCGGTTATAATACCATCTCTCTGGGAACTGGTCGTAAGGAATTCAATCCTAAAAAGGCTCGTCCGGGATTGGAGCATTACATTAAAGAAGCCGGGCAAGGAACATTAGCGCAAATTGGTGGAGCCAGTAAAGTTGATGAGTCATCGATTGGTAATTTTATGGCCGCACGTTTCAACAAGCAGGCACACTTAGGTGCTTTTGCACCAATGATTGATGCAGGCCTAATGTACAAACCGTCTATCCGCTCCGAGGGAGCATGTGCTTCCGGAGGGCTGGCGCTTATCTCAGGAATTAAATCGGTTTTATCTGATACTGCTGAGGTCGTACTTTCTTTAGGAGTTGAGGTGCAAAACACTGTGAAAGCTATTTATGGTGCAGATGTGTTGGCCGGTGCCGGTTGGTTTGAGAAGCGAAAAGATGGTCATGCCTATTTTTTTCCGGGTCAGTTCAGCGATAGGGCTGGTGCATACATGGAAAAGTTTGGCGAGAAATCGAGAGAAGGTTTGGCTAAGTGGTTTCAGAATGCCATAGAGAACGCACGTTTATGCGACACTGCACAAGAGCATCATAACAAGAGCGATGATTTATTTAGTTTAGGAATGACACCACCCAATGGTAAATTCTTTACGGATCATTTAAATGTTTTTGATTGTTCGAAAGTGTCAGATGGAGCTTCTGCAATTGCTATCATGAGCGAGGAAGGTTTGGAGCGTTGCGGTATTAATAAAAAAGATGCTGTGGAGGTTGTAGGTGTTGGTCATTCTGTTGGTGATATTACGCTTGATCCGAAAGACAGAACTGTTTTGGATACCGTAAAGAGTGCAATTGATAAGGCATTTGCAAGTGCTGGTATTACAAAAGAAGATCTGGCAACAGTTGAGGTTCACGACTGCTTTACCATTGCTGGTGTGCTAATGACCGAAGCTCTTGGCTTTGCCGAGCATGGAAAAGGCGCCGAGTTTGTGGCAGCAGGTAATACCGCCCGCGATGGTAAAATTCCAATAAACACAACAGGTGGTTTAATTGGTTGGGGACATCCGACAGGTGCTACAGGTGTACATCAGGCGGTTACAATTTGGGAACAGCTTACCGGAAGAGCCGGAAAAGCACAAATTGATATTCCTGCGGATCGTCCATATGGTATGACTATTAATATGGGTGGTGATGATAAAACAGTTGTAGCGATTGTATACAAAAAAGCTTAAGCTTAAATTCGAAGAAATAAAAAAAGGCTTGCTTAGTGCAGGCCTTTTTTATGCTCAAAAATGGGAACAAGTCGTTCTCTCTTATTGGAGGAAGTCTGAATAGATGCTTAGCGAGTAGCGCTAAAAATCAGTGGTTGGCTATCAGCTGTAAGAGGAGCCAATTTAAAGTTCCCATAAAACTGAATATCTTCAAAACCAGCCTCCAGAAGTATATTATGAATTTCCGCTTTTAAAAGAGGATATAGTTTAATGTTGTTTTTAATTTCCTGCTTGGTGTCAGAATTACTAAGAATTGTCTCAAATTCAATTCTATTAATAGCTGGTAGGAAATTGTAGTTTCTTACAAATTCTATTGATTCTCTTTTTATGGTTGGCAAACTTTTAATCTCCT
>JBFHES010000241.1:0-7020 GCA_041584015.1 Bacteroidales bacterium | reverse complement strand
CTCAATAAAAGGAATTAGTAGCCAGCAAGAACAGTTTGTTGTTAGTGATCAATCGGGTAAGGCGCTGGTGAAATGCTCAGAGCGCTCGGCCGTTTCGGTTTCTTTTATCGGTTACAAAACTTTGCTTGATACAATTAAGCCTGGCGAAAGCAAAACACTGTACTTGTACCCATCAGCTTTTGATGTTGACGAGATTGTTGTTACGGGGCAGCTGGAACCAATTAGGGTCGATCAGTCTATTTACAAGATTAAGGTGATTAGCTCTAAAGATATATTAGACAGAGCTGCCAATAACATGAATGAGTTAATGTCCACTGAACTGAAGTTTAGAACTTTTAACGATGGGGTGCTGGGGAGCAGTATGTCTATTCAAGGGCTCTCTGGAAATAATGTGAAGATTCTTATCGATGGAGTTCCTGTTATTGGACGCGAAGGAGGTAATGTCGATCTTAATCAATTAAACCTGAATAATATCGATCATATTGAAATTGTGGAAGGACCGCTGTCTGTTATTTATGGAAGTAATAGTTTGGCAGGAGCCATTAATCTTATCACTAAAAAGAACAAGTATTACCAACGTAGTTTAGCTTTAAGCAGCTATTACGAATCGGTTGGTGTGTATAATGTTGATGGTTTGTACACCACCAAAAAGAACAATTCTACGTATACCTTTTCCGGAGGGCGGTATTTTGACCAGGAATTTGATATAAACCCGGATGTTCGTTCAACGCTCTGGAAGCCAAAGGAGCAATATTTTGGCGATTTTAAATATGTTTACGGAACCGATAAAACCAGCTTTAAAATTAGCACCTCATTGTTACGCGAGTTACTCATAGATAAATCGGAACCTTACGATTATTATCAGGAGCAAGTAAGCGATGTACATCTTACAAGTTACCGTGGAACCGTAACTGCTAATTACGACCGATATTTAGCAAGCGACAAGCTCATAAGTTATGTGGCATCGTATTCCTCTTATTATCGACTAAATAATAAGTTTAATAAGGACCTGACAACGCTGAACGAGGTGCAAACCGATGATGATTTAACCATCGCAAATGCACTGTTGTTTCGTGGCTTGTGGAATAATTTTGGTGAGGATAAAAAGTTTAATTATCAATTTGGTTACGATTCAAATATTGAAACTGGTTGGGGTGATAAAATCGAAGGTGGTAAAAAGAATATGAGCAATTATGCCGTGTTCTGGAGCGGACATATAAAGCCTAATAAAAAGATTAATGTGCAACCAGGAATAAGAGTGGCGTATAATACCGATTTCGATTCGCCAGTTGTACCTTCTTTGAATGTGAAGTATAGCCCGAATGAAATTCTAGATATTCGTGCCTCTTATGTTCGCGGTTTTCGTGCACCAACTCTCAAAGAGTTATACATGGACTTCTTTGACAGTAATCACGACATTAATGGCAACAAAGACCTAAAAGCGGAGCATGGTAATAATTTTAATTTGTCGTTTAATATTAATACCGACAAACTGCATAAGTTGCATTACTCAAATGTAAAGGTTGACTTCTATTACAACCGCATGCATAATAATATCGTACTGGCCCAGGCTTCAACAGGAACTGTAACCTATACATACGTTAATATTGCTAATTATGCCACAATTGGTGGATCTGCGCAGTTTAGCTACAAGTTTCATCCATATTTAAAATTTACAGCCGGAGTAAGTAGTAATGGATTTATAAATTCTCTGGATAATGAAAACTTAGAATTAAAGGACTATTTATTCGGAACTGATCTATCAACTGATGTACAATTTACTATTGTTCGTTACGATGCCGATATATCGCTGTTTTATAAAGTCAATGGCAAACTGCCACAGTTTAGAGTTGACCCTCGAAAACGACTGGTGTACAGCTATATAGGAGAGTTTCACACAATGGATATAAGTTTGAATAAAAGGTTCTGGCAAAACAAAATTACTTTCTCTACAGGTGTGAAAAACCTGTTCGATAACTATAGTATCGAATCATTTGGAGCTGCTGGAGCTGTTCACTCAGGAGATGGCTCAATGCCGGTGGCGTGGGGAAGAACGTTTTTTGTGAAGTTAAATATGAACCTGAATAAAATCTTAAAGAAGTAATGCTTATTTCTTCAAAACATATATTCAGTCAATGGCCTAAAATATTGCTATTGGCTGCAGCTGTTGCTTTTGTTTCATGTTTTAAAGAAGATGAACAAAAGGAACCACATACACCCGGAAGCGAAATTACCGTGGCCATTCAGGAGAATATTTATCACAGTCAGGTATTTGTAAACCTATTGCCCGATTCCATAGAAATACTTCAGGTGAATGGTAATGCCGATTGGCATTTGGGTTTTGAAACTGGTGTCGATGGCTGGCATGTGACTTTAAATAGTTCTAATTTTTTACGAATAGCCAATACGCAAATATCCGACTTCGATAGTGTAACCACAATACCTGCTGAGATACGCTGGCGATACGATAAATCTAACGGTAATCTTGATTCTACGGCTATAGGATCATGGGCAGCGCTTGGCGAGACAGAGAATTTATACACGAATCATGTGTATCTACTCGGTACGTTTGGTGGCATAAATTACAGCGTTTACCGCAAATTTATGTTGTTGTCTGTTGATGAAGATAAATATGTGATACGAGCAGCTAAGCTTGATGGATCGGAAGAACAGCAGTATGAGATATTAAAAGATGATGATTATAATTTCATACGTTTCAGTTTCGAGAATGGAGGACAAATTGCCGAACAGCCAATGAAGTACGATTGGGATTTTATGTTCTCACAATATGCCAGTATTGTTTATACCATTGATAGTGTGCCTACTGAATACACTGTGCGTGGCGCCTTAATTAATCATACAGGGGTTGAGGTTGCCGAAGACAGATCTTTATATTTTCGTGATATAGTTGCCGAGGATGTAATAGATATGGAGTTCTCAAATGAACTTGATGTAATTGGGGCTGACTGGAAGGCGTACATTGAACCTGATTATGTAATAGATACATTGGTTAATTATATAATCCGCGATAACGATGGACTCACGTATAAGTTGAAGTTTATTGGCTACTATAGCGAAGCAACTGAAGATTCGCCACCTGAGCGGGGTTATCCAACCTTTGAATACAAAGAATTGTAATATTATTTAATTTCCTGAAAAACCGTTCAAAGAAAATTCTATCTTTGCCGCATGGGGCATTAGCTCAGTTGGCTAGAGCGTTTGACTGGCAGTCAAGAGGTCATCGGTTCGATTCCGATATGCTCCACAAACATAATCAAAGAGTTACAGTGTTTCTAAACTGTAACTCTTTTTCATTTGCCCACCAATTTGCCCACCGAATTTACCTTTTTGAGTATAAGCATATTTCTTTTGATTCAATTTGCATTTTAATCTATCTTAGTTTAAAATCATCGATAAGATTTAAGATCTTTAGGTTAGTTAGAAACAATCTCAGAGGAGTTGAAACCAAATCTATATTTAACCAAGCATTAAGATAATCTTCTAATATACCCATTATCTAATTTCTGAATTTAAAATCTATGTTTGTGATTAACTAGTTCTCAATTGGTTGAGTACATACCGAAAACAATTGTTAAAAAGCGATCTGTTAAGACAGACGATGTCTAAAATATAGCCAAGTGGTTTAAAAACAAATCAATACAGTTGCAGAGGTTAAGATTCTTGTCTCATGTCCAGGAGATGTAGGATATGAAAAAAACATTATTAAAAATTATTCCTCAGAAATTGGTAAAAGGGATGGCATAACATACACCGTAATTGATTGGAAGAATTTTGCAGGCACTTATGGTCTGCGTGAACAAGAACAGTAAATGAAGTAACCAAAAAATGAACCATGCCAGTCCGTGACTGGGGCATGATCCTTAATCAGTTTTTAATTATTTTTGATGAACGATTAGATTTATATTAACCAAGTCGCTTTTACACACTTTGTGAGATACTGTCGCTAAAATATTGTTTTAGCATGTTATCAATCTTTTATCCATTAGCACAACATCCATTAAAGCTGGCAGATCAGAACCACATTCTCAGACAAGATGGCTTGGAAACGACACATAGCCCAGTAAAACATTTGCGTAGCAAGGCCTATTCCTTGAACAATAGTATGGCAAATAATAGATCGGTATAATTTATCTCTTTACAATCTTGTGACAGGTGACTTTGTTGGAATTCTCCAATTGGAGAAAATAAACACCAGATGCTAAACTGCTAAAATCAAACTTCACTTCATTTCCCAATTCTCCATTTAGAATAATTTGCCCCATTTTATTCAGTACTCTATATTTTGTATCTAAATCGTCAAAGCTTGTATTTATTGTAAAACTATTGAAAAATGGATTTGGATAAATTATCGTTCTATTATACAATCACACTATGTGTGGATAGCAAAATTATTATTAGAAGTATGCGTGTTGTTCTCATAGTTGTTTTTTCAATTTAAGTGTAATGACTTTGTCAAATCATTATTGTAACATACATGCTATTGAAGTTGATCTTCGGGTGGCTCTAAAATAAAATAATACGATTCCTTAATAGATGAGTAAGTTTTAAAAACATGTATAGTATCATTACCTATGTTTTTAGTGAGCTTATTACCTGATTCTAACACATCAAAAATGCCTTTAATACCTTTGTGGTAATAATCTGGATTCACCGATGCATAGATTTTATACATTTGTTGATCATCCAAACAAATGAAAACAATAGCCGGACTATACCTAAAATCTTCATACGTATAGGTTGAAAGAACAATATTATTGAGACTATCAGCTCGAGCAATAGACTGATATTTTTTGTGAATCTCCTCCAATTCTTTATCCATCTTATAACTATCAAAATTACACTTTAGGATAACTAAAGTTAAAATCACAATTCCTGGCAGTATTTTAAATATTTTACGTCTTTTATTTCTCATAATAGAATCGTTAATAAACAGTTATTATACCTTCATTAAAGCCACCTGAAATCCAAGGTGTTACTGAACCACCAAGTCCTGATTGGACAGCCCATCCTATAACAATGCCTCCATGCGCATCCACTGATTTGCTACGAGCTAAACCAATAGACCAAAGTTCAGCAGCTGGATTCTATTTCCGGATTAAAAATAGATGTGTGCTAATAAAATTTTAAGTCCGATACTTATCAAAACAATACCTCCTATAATCTCAATACCCTTATTAATTCTATCTCCAATTTTTTTACCAATAAATACTCCTGTTGTTGAAAAAAGGAATGTTGTGGCACCAATGACCAACATGGTTAACCAAATGTTCATTTTAATTAAACCAAATCCGATCCCGAGAATCATTGCATCAATACTTGTGGCTAATGCCATTCCGGCAAGCACCATGTTGCTAGTAGGATTATCGCTTGCTTCTTTATTCGAATCATTTTTAAAACCATCATAAATCAGTTTACTTCCAATCGCCAACAATAGGATGAAGGCTATCCAGTGGTCGTAATCTTCAATTAAGTTTTTAAAACTGCTTCCAATTATCCATCCTATTAACGGCATGGTTCCTTGAAAGAGCGCCATAACTGAAGCAATTTTAATTATTTGTTTAATTTTAATGTTTTTTGTGCATGCTCCTGAGGTTATACTTGCTGCAAGACTGTCAATGGATAAGCCGACTCCAATTAAAATAAGTGAGAATAAATTCATTATACCATTTGCTGTTGAAACGACGAAAATAGTTTTTTTGCGTTAATTATTTGATTAACGATTGACTTATTGACTAGGAATAAATCTTACGGCTGTTGATTTAAAACTTATCCATACATTCTTCCAATATTTAGCCTTGCTGCCGCGCGTGTCCTCACGCCTGGTGGCGGGAGGTGAAGTTTATTAGTCAATTACATCATACTATGGTTTAATTCAAATTTGCCCCTTATCAGTTAATTTTATTCTAAAGCTTCCACTGAATATTATTATGCATTATTTCTTAGCTTTTTCGAACAAACTATTAATATTCAAACCTAGTGTTCCTCCAAAATATCTATCTTGGATAGCAAAATCATCATCAATAATGATTTGCGAAAGGGTTGGATTAAATTCAATCTCTAGGTATAAAAACTCTTTATATTCAATTCCTACTCCAATGAGTCCTCCGAGTGTGAATTTTCTCATATCTTCAAGCCTATTCGCATTAGCCCTATAGATAACACCTTCGCGTTCTATTAGCACATCTTTGTATTTAACAAGGTAATCAACTCTCAGTCCAGCTATTAAGTATGGTTTTCCAACGGTCTTTAACGGACTGAATTTAAATCCAGCACTACCGGAGAAATTATGCAAAATAAATTCTTTGTTGGGTTTAGGGATCTCCTCACCGTATATGTTAGTTCTTATCTGATTATCAACAAATCCCTTTTGTATGTAACCAAACTCAGTTCTGACCGATATATACTCTCTTAATTGTTTTTCTGCATTTACATTAACACTTAGTCCCGCTCTATAGTTATTCCAATATTCATAGGCTGGAGAATAATAACTATATTTCCAACACTGATTTGAAAAGCCAACCCCAGCTCTAACTCCATATTTGTCAAAAATCTGGGCGTTCAACGTAGAGCTTATGAGTATTAGAAATAATACATAAAGGTTCTTAATTGTCATCTCAGTAGATTATTTAATAGTTTAAAGTCTCATTGTATAAGTCAATATCTATTGTAAAGCTAATGGATACTAATAATTAAAACAAACGATTTTATCCTTTTGATATATTTCTATTTATCTTTCTTTTTGAAAGGAATATTTTCTCGAGCTGCCGCGCATGTACTCACGCGAGGTTTGTTACACAATTATTTTGCACATAAGAAATATTTGTCCTCCGGATTTAAAAATCAGTAGCGTCTAAATCCAAGAAATATATTTAGTTTTGGATTTTTTAAAGGTCTCTTTGAGGGTGCTCACGCTCGTTCATGGAAAGTCAAAAAACATAAATCGCTTGGCCAAAAAGGCTAAATTTTGTAATGGGCGATTTATTAGTTTTGATATGGTTT
>JBFHES010000240.1:0-7048 GCA_041584015.1 Bacteroidales bacterium | reverse complement strand
TATTTAGATTAAACCAGCGTATGAAAATAAGAGCAATCGTATTTTTCTTGGTCGTTGTTTTTGCTGCATGTACTTCAAATAAGTCAAGCAGCAACAATGCCGATGCAACAATTAATCATTTGGTATTTCTTCAACTTAAAGAACAAATGACCAGCGCCGATTCTTTGTTTTTTATTGAACAGATTAATCGTCTTAAAAACATTGATACGGCAATTGAATTTGAGGCTTCTTATCGTAAATCAACCGGAGATAAGCGTGCACTTGCTGATTTCGATTTTATCATCAGCACAAAACACAAGGATTCGAAATCACTAAGATTGTATAAAACAAACCCGGTTCATTTAGAAGTAATCAGTCTTACGAAGAAATTTATGGCTGGACCTCCAAAAACCTTTGATTACTAGCACGGGCTTACTTACGCAAAAACTCTTGCTTAATTTGCTGCATGCTTAGCGGTTTGGAAACAATCTTTCTGTTCTTGTCCAGCACAATAATTGTTGGTGTTGCATAAATATTATAATCGAGTGCTACTTTTGAGTTCCAACCTTTCAGCTCCGAGCCATTCAACCAGGTAAGCTTGTTTTCCTTTACATACTTCTTCCAATTGGCCGCGTCTTCTTCCTTGTCGATTGAAATGGCAAGCACTTCAACATTCTTCTTTTTTTGTGCATCATAAAGCTCCTTAATTTGCGGCATCCATTGGGTGCAATGCGGACACCAGGTAGCCCAAAATACCAGCATCACATAATCATTGTTAAGACTAGATAGTTGAATATTCTCGCCAAACTCATTTGGTATAATAATATCTGGTGCAGTTTTACCTACAGCTAGTTTCTTGAAATTTTCTAAACGAGTTTGCAAATCGCTTTTACGCTCTTCATTCTCGCAAGCCGTTTCGTCTTCATAATTATCTGCAATGTGCACTATCACGCTTTCAAAACCATATTTCTCGAAACCACCAACCAGGTATTCAATCACAAATTCGCGTACCAATTGGTTTTCAAAATTCTTCGACATCAGCAAATCAATGGCATGCTTAAATGCGTCTTCCATTTGCTGCTGGTTATAATTTCGATTACTGAATAAGGAAAGGTAAGTAATCAGCTTTGTTGGCAACACATCGGTTCGTAGAATATCCGCACTTCCAAAATCTATTTTATCGAAATAATGAACTTGCATGTATTTCATTTTCTCCTGCTCCGATAAATCTGAAGGGATGAATGGCGAGCGCATGAACGACATTACTTTTGACACAAATGAATTAGGATGTTGCTCCATCACATCGGTTATCCAAACATCGCGCTGTTCTTGTACTTTTGTAAACTTGTTTACCAATGTTTCATATAACTCATCATTCTTTGGATAGTATGTGGTTAATGGATTTAGCAATTCAAGCTTGAGCTGAAATTGTTGATCTGCCCTTAAAAAGTCATAATAAAGTTTGTTCTCAACAGATTTAATCACCGTTAATGAGTCCATTGGATGATCGAACTCCGTACTTAATTCGATGGCCTCATTATTAAAGATAAAATCGGCAAATGCATTTCTATCCAGAAATAATCGATACATACCAACAGAACTTTCATCAGTAAACAGATAGCTTGCATTGCCATTATCGTCGGTAACCAACGTATCGATGTTACTAAATTTTTCACCATAAATCTCAGACAAAATCACCTTGGAGTTGGGATGTTCCTTAATGTGGATTTTGAACGGAAATGTTTGCTGCGCTTTAATTGAGAAGCTACATGCAATAATTAATAGGAATAGAAAATATCTCATGGAAACCTGTTTTGCTACAAAAATAATTAAATCGCTTAATAAAATAGTAACGTTTTTATTTCCACGTAAGTGTTATGTCGATTAAATGTTCACTATAAAGTTGAACCAATAATAAATGCAAGTGTTTCTTTGTAAATGCCCAGTGGTATTTATGTACATCGATTAAACTTACAATTATGAAAAACAGAATACTACTTTTTATTGCACTAACCTGTACATTAAGCACATTAAACGCACAAAACTACACAACGGGATTTGATAATGCAGATGAGCAAGCCGGTTGGGTAGAATATGAACTTGGTTCCACCAATCAGTTTTTGTATTGGGAGTTTGCACCATTTATGCCTTATACTGCACCAAACTGTCTGGCGCACTATTACCCGGTTGGTGGCACAACACCAACAGATGACTGGATTGTTTCACCTCTTTTTGATTTCAGTAATGGTGGCGCCATTGATTCACTCCGGTACAAGTTCTCTGGATTCGGGACACCAATGGCCGGCGATACTATAGCCGTGTATTTGTTAAATGGAAGTTCGCACCCGGATTCGGCAACAAGCAAAACAATCCTCATTAACTATGCCGACTCAAGCTACTCAAATGACAATGTATGGCGACTTGACTCTGCTATTCTCATTCCGGCAATTGAAGGTGCAAGCTATATTGCCTTTAGGTATGTTACAACTATTAACTGGCTTGATGTAGCTTTTGACAACCTTAGCATTAGCGCTAACTCACCAAACAATATTATGAATACAGCATTAGCTACTGAGCTTAAACTGTATCCGAATCCAAGCTCAGACCTTCTTTTTATAGAACTTAGCAAAAATGAACCGATAAAAAGCATTACATTTTTTAATGTAAGCGGAGCTATAGTAAAGCAATTCAACCCTGATGAAAGCAGCATTAACGTTAAGGAGCTTAATGCCGGATCCTACTTTTTACAAGTAAAAACCTCACAAGGTATCCACTCAAAAAAAGTACTCATTAATTAAATCCTGAGACCTGTTCTGAACACTACATTCAGAAAAATCCGTAAATATATCTCACCACATACAACCATTTATGCTGTAACTTGCACTTTAAGTTAGTTGACAGAATTGAATGGCGTACCAGATAGATCCAAATGAAATAATACTTGTGCAGGAATGCATAGACGGCAAGCGAAAATCGCAGAAGCGTTTGTATGACAAATACAAAGATGCCATGTACACGCTTGCCTATAGGATTACTGGAAACTTTGACGATGCAAGTGATACTCTTCAGGATGGGTTTGTGCAAGTATTCAATAACCTCAAGAATTTTAAAGCTTCATCAAGTCTGGGTGCCTGGATTAAAACAATAATAATAAGGACAGCTTTAAGAAGCAGACAGGTGATTTTTGACTACGAAGACATAGAGCAACACAACAATGAGCATGAACCGCCATGGGATGAAAACATGACAGGCGAAGAGTTAGAGAAAGCAATTCTATCCTTAAGTGATGGCTACCGGGCTGTTTTTACACTCATCGAGATAGAAGGCTACAAACATCACGAAGTGGCAGAAATACTTAAGATTTCGGAAGGCACATCAAAATCACAACTCTTTCATGCAAAGCGCTTGTTGCAGAAAGAACTGGCATTTTTAATGGAGGAATAGAAATGGCGAATCAATTCAAGAACTTACCTCAGCATAAAGCACCGGACACTATTTGGCAGTCGGTTAATGGCGCCCTAAATAACCAACAAGCGCTCAAGAGTGCAATTGCATCGCTACCAAAACATGCAGCACCCAAAAGTTCATGGGGAGTTATTTCGCGTCAAATAACACCAATTTATCGCCTGCTTCCATTGCTGGCCAGAGTTGCCGCCATTCTAATTCTATTAATCGGATTACTTTGGGTTTTCAACATAGAAAACAATGAATTTAGAAATGAGCAACAATACGTGGCCCGGGAAAATCATCCGGCACCAAGCATGCTTACCAATACTGCTGATGTTAAAATAGACACCATCAAACAAGAAAAAAAGGAAGTTCTGCCTGATAGCAAAAAAGTACCAACCAATAAAAAGGTGAAGGCTCCTAAGACAAAGCAGAGAAGGCAAAAGAATTATGAAGGATTACACATATTACCAATGAATACCATACATGATTTGTTGGGGAATGCACCTACGCATGAAGAGGTTTTTCCTAGTTTTGAAACCAAACCAAACAAGAAAAGTCCACAAATAGCTCGCGTAAAATTAATTGTTTACGATAAGCCTCAAGTAATTACACCAGCAGCAAAACAGCGACGTTTCAAATTTTCCTTCTTCGATAATTGGCGTAATAGGTATCAATCCAGTATCGACACAAGTTATCAGCATTACCAACCCATGTTAGTTGCAAGACTAAATAATAAATAAAAATCATGAAAAAAATAAACATGTCAAACTCATCGCAAACCGCAATGAAATCAATCAAATTATTGACCCTTTTTACATTGATGACATTCAATTTATTTGCAGGAGATCCTCCCTCAATTGAGGGAGGCATTCCGGATACCATTCTTATTGAATTAGATGATAGCACCCAAATAATGATTATGACTAACAACAAAGGAGACTTTAGCAGTCTTAACTTGCTTGGACTCGACACGATCATTTATCAAATCTCCAAATCGATGGAATCGAAAAACTGGGACCTGCTGTCAGACTCACTCTTCGAAATAGAGCTAAGGGATTTGGAGCATCAACTTGCAAAGCAAGAACACATCTTATATATGGAGCAAGAAATGCTTGATGATGTAGATCTGGCCATGGATATATTAGCTAATTTACCGGATCTGGAAGATCTTCCCGAATTAGAGCATCTAAAAAGTCTGAAAAAACTAGAAGCGTTGCATGAGTTGGAAGAGTTGGAAAAAATTAAAATTATTGAGGAAATCTATCACCTAAAAAATGATGAACTTTTAGAAGAATTAGAACACAAATATGAACACGAGCGAGCACTAAAAGAATATGAGCATGAACGGGAAATGGAACGCGAAATGGAATATGAGATGGAGCGCGAAGAAGATTATGATGATAAGAGTCATGATGAAATAGTGCTAAGCTCAACTGTTGGCATAGGATTAATAAGAGATAAACTTTCGCCTAATGTGGGCCTTAATTTAGGAGTAAACATAAAGAGATATTACTTGGGCGCTTCAATAGATGCCTACACGACATTCGAAGATGAGTTCGATCCAAAAGGTACCGTTTTTGTTGGAATCTGCGGAGGTTACAGATATGGCGACCTTTTAAATAGCAGATCACTTCAGGATGGTTATCATCGCTGGGGATTGTATTATTTAACAAGCTCATCGGGCAATTACTTTAAAAAAAATACTTTCAAAGTTACTTACGCATTTAATCGTGGTCCGATTCAAATTATTCCGGAGTTCATCCTCACAAATAACTTTAAATTACTTTGGCCTGGATTCACTATCAAAGCATACATTTTCTAGAGCAACTATTCCCACCAATTCCGATCCTTTTTAACTGAAGCATCGGAATTGTAGTTTACCCAACCTTTCCTATCATACTTCGGGTTCGGACTAAACTCTCCAGCACCAATATCCAGATCGCCGGACTGCGGAATACGATAATCGCCCCAATTGCATTTTTTACTAGTCGATGTATTATACTCACTCCAGGTTCCAATGAATAGGTTATTATTAAATCCATCGGCTGCCATCAGAATATCATTGTACTGAACCTTACCTTTCTTGTCTAACATAACATAACTTACCAAAAGACCATCGAATAACCCTACGTGAAACTGAGCTGGATCTTCAAAAAAGCGATAACTTGCTTTAACGATAAATGCATTCCTTCCTTCAAATTCAGGTATCATATCCGGAACCAATTCATTGATTATAATTTTACCTTGAAAATCACAGACATTATTATGCACCATTGTTTTACCGTGCACAAAATACTCCCTGGGATGATCCACATCTTTAATTACAGAAATAAAATGGACTTGTATTCGACGATAATCATCGCCAATAATACCTACAATCTGGTCACTATTTACAGAGGTCCAAACAGACGAGAAATCCAGTTCTTCAATTTTCTGTGCAAAACTTGCTGGGGCAATCAACAATAACCCAAGCAATGTAATGAGTAGGTGTTTCATTTTAGTGAAGCATTAGTTTTTCCTGATGAGTAAAATCTTTACTTTCAAAGTTAATCAAATAAACCCCGCTTGTAAAGAGCTCGACATCCAGTGTTATTTCATTTGTACCTTTACGAAGTGCCATTTGCTTAACACATTTTCCGGCAACATTAAAGAACTCAGCTGTTCCGTCTTGTGGTAGCTGCACGTTTACTTTACCAGTACTTGGATTTGGGAATAACTTAATAACTTTTGAAGGCTCAATTTCAGATGTTTCCAAAACCAACGGGATGGCAAAATCAGTGATCTTAGGTAGATGATCGGATGCTACCTCGCAATCTGTTGCCAGCAAACCATATTGCATTAACCTTGCTGCCGACATGTGTGCAGTTTCGAGTGTAAAAGCTTTCTTCACTTGTAGGTTTACATCAGAGGCAATAGCAAAATCCAGACGACCTGGCCAATAGCTACTCGTTTCATCGCGCCAGGTATAAGTCATTCTCGTGTCAGTTGTGTTTGATATAATATCATGTAAGTCTGTACCGTCCCAGTCCAATGGCTGCGGTGCACCAAATGCTGCTGTATCCTGAATATCTCCCGAAATTAAAGTCTCGAGTTGCTGCGCCTCCCCCACTAAGTTTAAATCACCACTTATTAAAAAAGGTGTACCTTCAGGCAAATCAATAACTCCACCACTTGATTTGGCATCAATAATAAAAGAAGCAAAAGCGTCAGCTTCTCTTTGGCGAATTTCATCACCATCGCAGCATTTAAGATGCGCATTAACAACCAATAGATCCTTGCTAAAATGAGCAGGCAGATCAACCAACGATGCGGTTATTCTTCTATCGGCTAATACATGCCAGTTTTGAGAAATAGTGTAATGTGAACATGTAATGTTTCCACCATCTAACTTCCAGCAGTTCCATGTTTCATTGGCCTGCAACGGCAAGTAGGTATCAAGAAAATCTGCAGCCTCGTAATATTGCGTGTCCCAACATTCGTTAAAGGTGATGATATCAGGTTGTATTGCCTGAAAAATCCTTCCGAAAGCCGGAATCCTGTTCTGATCAGTTAATCCATTAAACAATGTATTAAAAGTCATTAAACGAACATAAGAGGTATCGGCCTTAACAAGATCAAT
>JBFHES010000239.1:0-7119 GCA_041584015.1 Bacteroidales bacterium | reverse complement strand
CTTACGACATCTATAATGATGGATGGAATAGTATAGATGCACGATACAATTTCTTTAATACGCTTGACCCAGTTTTACTGGAAGAAAGAATCTACGATGTAAATGATGAGGCTGCTAAGGGGTTGGTTAATATTAGCAATTATACCGTCACAGGAATATACCCAATGGACAACCTACAAATGCACGGAAGCATTAAATATGGAAATACACAGCAATCACCAATAGCTAACCTCGATCTGTATCGTCTGGATTACACCAACCAAATTGTTGAGACAATATCTAGCACTGCTGCTGGAAACTATAGTTTCAATACTATTCACAATGGTTATCATAAATTTGATGGATCGAACGCTGATTTTGGTGGTGTAAACTCTACCGATGCATTGTTAATTATGCAGCACTTCACAAACTTAAATCCATTGAATGGATTGAACCTGGATGCTGCTGATGTTAACGCCAGCAACACGGTTAACTCTACCGATGCACTCTTTGCCATGAAACGTTTTGCTAATTTAATTGATACTTTCCCGGCAGGTAGCTGGTGTTTCTTATCAGATTCGATCCAAAACATTCGATTCTACCACGACTCAATAAACACCAACTTAACAACCTTGTGTTATGGTGATGTAAATGCTTCGTTCAATCCAAGTCCGGCGGCCAAAGGATTAAACGAACACAACATTCAGTTACACCTAAACACTGAACTTTGGTGTGAGAAAGGAATGGAGCTGGAAATTCCGATAAGTATTCAAAACCATACGGAGCTTGCCGCTGTTTCACTTGCCTTTGATATCAACTGTCGCAATATTGAGATAGTAAATATTCAGTCTGTATTGGGAGAAAACGCACCACTTGTTTGGAATGTTTCAAACGATCAGTTATTCATTAGTTGGTTTAAGCTGGAAGAAGTAAAAGTTACTCCGGGCGATGCCTTATTCAAATTGCAGGTGCGTGTTACCAGCGAACTGGATAATCAGCAAATGAATTGGATTGAATTAAATCCTGCACGCTGCGAACTCACAGGACTAGCTGCTTTGCCAATTGCGAACATCAAACTAGAGGTGCCACATTTACAGCAGCAATTAGGTGGTTTCTATCTTGGCCAAAACATGCCGAATCCGTTTAAGGAGTACAGCACAATTAATTACTACATTCCTGAAGCCGGACAAACCATGCTAAGTATTTGCGACTTGTTTGGAAAGAAAGTAATGCAACTACAAAACATTTATCAGGAATCAGGAAACTACAGCTTTACTATTAAAGCGAACGATTTACCTGCCGGAGTTTACATTTACAAACTCTTATTCGAAGGCGAGACAATGAACCTCTTGGATGCGAAGCGAATGACAATTCAGAAATAAATAGGCGATAGATGGTGTGCGAACGGATAAAACCGCGAGCACACTTTTTCCTTTTCAGAAAATGTATAATGAAAACTAGATTTGCGATAATTACCTTACTGTTTTGGGCCACAAGTTCAATGGCGCAAATAAGTACAATAATTGGCGAGCACGCCGCTTGCAATGATTCCATCACTATTCCAATAATGGTCGAAAATTGCAATAATGTGGCAGCCATATCTTTGAAGTTGCAATTTAATAATCAACTATTCAATTATGTTGATTATTCCAATGAAAACCTTTGGTTGGGCGATGGCTTATTAATGATTAATGCCAATGCCAATTATATTTACATTTCGTGGTTTGCCATGTCCACCATAAATATTGGAACCGATACATTGGTTTCATTATCCTTTGCTGGAAACGGTGTTTCTATGCTTGAGTGGGACACTATTACAACCGGAAGCTGTGAATATGTTGACCTGTCAGGAGCAATTATTCCTTCGCTATTCACCTCTGGTTCGCTAAGTTTAAATGAAGAAGAAGCACCAGAACTTATCGCTCCAGCGAATAACGCCAGCATGGTTCAAAGCAATTGTACTTTCCAGTGGAACCAAAACGCTTGTTTTAATCAAATGAATTTTCAGTTATCCGATGATGCTGCGTTCAGTAATCTTATTGTTGACAGCATTCTTAGTGTAAATGAATTGCAAATAACTGGTCTAACCATGCAAAGCAATTATTATTGGCGCGTTGCCAATATTGGTACAAATACACTTTGGTCAGACACCTTCACTTTATATACTGATTTAACAACAGCTAATGAGCTAACGCAGCCAGCGGAAAACATCGAAAGTATCGTTTTTCCAAATCCGTTTACAGCGCAAGCAAAGGTTCGCATCTATTCTCAGCATTCTGAATTAATTAGCATGAATGTTTTCAATATGCTTGGTAGCAAAGTTGCCATTCACAAGACTGAACAAACCAAAGCTGGCTGGAACAATTATTCGTTTGGCGAAGACTTGAAACCGGGAACTTATTTCATCCTTATTGAAAAGGGAGAAGGCAAAGAAAGCCAACATCAATCCATCATCATCACAAAAAAATAAATCTACACAGATGAAAAAAATATATACATCCATCATTGCATTCATGTTCCTGACATCGCTTGTGCATGCTCAGGCTACATCTTGCACAGTGGGATCGACGTCCAGCTGTCCGGGCAGCATTTCGGTTCCTGCGGTAATTCAGAACGGAGCAAATATTGGAGCAATTTCTTTGAAGCTCGACTTCGATAATACTGTACTCACTTACACCGGATACCAGAATGAACACAGCGCTTTTGGTACTGGAATGTTTGTGGCCAACGAATCCAACGGAAGCTTTTATTTGAGCTACCTTTCAACAACGGGTATTAGCCTCAGCAATGATACAATTATCGAATTGCAGTTTTACACCAATGGAGGTGACTCCGATTTAGAGTGGGACGCCACCAATGGATCATGCGAATTGGTGACCCCTGGAGGCATTACAATAATCAGCTCTTTTAACGATGGGGCGGTTAGTCCAGCAGGAACCATTGCACAAATTAACACACAAGCCAGCAACCAAACGGTATTGGAAGGAGAGGCCTGTAGCTTTTCATTAGCAGCAACGGGCGTGGCATCTTATCAATGGCAACGCAGCAGCAACAATGGAAGCACCTGGAATAATTTGATTAACACGTCAATTTATTCTGGTGCTCAAACTTCAGAGCTAAATTTAATTAGCACATCACTTTCTATGAATGGCTATCAATACCGATGCATCGTTGATGGCACTTGTCCATCTGCAGACACCTCCGATGTAGCAATTCTTACGGTAAATGTACAACCGCAACAAATAACCATAAGTGCGGCATCGGTTACTTCTTGTGGCGGAAATATCTCCATCCCGGTTTCAATTAGTGAGGCAAGTAATCTGGCTGCTATTTCTTTGAGCTTAAACTACGACGAAAATGCACTTACTTTTATTGATTCTCAAAACCTAAATGACTCACTTTCTACTTATGGTTTCCATAGTTTAAACGCAAGTAATGGAACAGTTCTGTTTTCATGGGTAAATACATCCGCACTTAACTTAAATGCCAGTGAACTATTTACGCTAAACTTTATCTCCAACAATACAACAACTGAACTCGACTGGGCAGACGATGTAGCAGGAAGCTGCGAACTTACACACATAGATGGTTCAGTAATTATTTCTTATTATGTAAATGGACAGTTCAGCTCTACAGGACCTATTCCTGAAATTACCGCTGATCCACTTGACCTGCAAACACTAGTTGGCGAAAGTGCCAGCTTTTCTATTGCTGCCAACGGTGCTAATGCTTACCAATGGCAAAGTAGCTCAAACAATGGAGGCTCATGGGTGAATCTAAATAGTGCAGGTATTTACGCTGGAACTACCAATAACGAATTATTCATTAGCGGAACGGCTCTCTCCATGAACCTGTATCAGTATCGCTGTATTGTGACTGGAATATGTTCACCTGCCGACACATCGGCTATTGCAAAACTATTTGTGAGCCCGCAACCGCAAACAATTGATGTAAGCATTGCCAGTGTAAATAATTCCTGTACCGGTAATATCCATTTACCAATTAACGTAACTAATTTTGATAATGTAGGAGCCGTATCACTGAAACTAAACTACAACACTACAGTACTTACATTTAAAAGTGTTGCATCTCACAATCCTGCTCTTGGTGCAATGACTCCAATGGTTAACGAGTCAAATGGCGGTGCTATTATTAGTTGGGCATCTGCCAATGCAGCTACCATTGGTAACGGCATTTTTATGACACTGGCTTTCGAAAGTCAGGGTGGAACAAGTTCTCTTGACTGGGATGTAGCTACTCCGGGCAATTGCGAGATTGCAGCTTTCGATGGTTCAAGTATTCAAACTAATTATAGCAATGGATCAGCAACTATTAATAGCAATCCACTTATTATTAATGCAGGTGTAAACGATACAATTATTGCAGGAACCGGAATTGCGCTGAATCCAGCAGTAAGTGGTGGTTCATCACCTTATGCTTATTTGTGGCAACCTGCAACTGGATTATCGCTTGCAAATATCGCCAACCCTTTTGCCAACCCTGCTGCAACAATCACATACGAATTGCAAGTTACAGACAACTATAGCTGTACAGGAATTGATCATATAACAATTACCGTTATTGATCCTTCGCTACCGCAAATTAACGAACATCCGGTAGCGGCATTCAAGTGTGAAAATGATGAGCATTCATTTGCCGTTTCAGCAACAGGCAATGGCATCTCTTTTCAGTGGCAACTCAACGGAACTAATATTCCTGGCGCAACGGATAGTATTTATCAAATGAATCCTGTTCTTACAACTTCTGCCGGAACTTACACCTGTGTAGTAAGCAATCAGTTTGGAACTGTAATAAGTAATCCTGCTGCCTTAACAGTAAACGCAATGCCTCAGCCTAGTTTCAGCGGATTGCCATTGACGCTTTGTACGAACAATGCAAGCATTTCATTAACGGCGTCTCCAGCCGGAGGTGCGTTCTCAGGACTAGGAATTGAAAATATTAATGAGTTTAATCCAGCACTTGCGGGTGCAGGAAACATTAACATAACATACGCTGTAAGCGATATTGTTTGTTATTCCGAAGCCAATGCAAGTATTCTCGTAAGCCAGGCACCATCAGCAACTCTTACTATAAACAATGTAGCTTGTAATGGTGCACAAAATGGAGCAATTGAACTTTCAAATATAAATGCAGCGAACCCTTATACAACGGTATGGAGTAACGGAGCCAGCAGTGCTTCTCTTTCAGGATTAGAGCCAGGTAATTATACATTGACATTATCTGATGCCAACTATTGTTCTAGCATTGAGCAAGCTGAAATAACAGAACCTGCCTTGCTTGAATTAAGTGGAGTTGCCAATGATATCTCCAGCTTTGGTGCAAACAATGGTGCCATAACAACAACAGTTGCTGGTGGAACACTACCGTACTTTTTTGCCTGGTCAAACGGTGCAACAACAGCCAACTTATCAAACTTATCAGCCGGCACATATACGCTAAGCATTACAGATGATAATGGCTGTAGCGCGCAGGAATCGTTTACCATTAACGAGCCTGCACTATTAACTATCAACTCCAGTATACAAGGTATTTCCTGCTCTTATTTACAGGATGGTGAAATTACTTTAGCCATTAGTGGCGGAATTAGCCCTTATGCTTATTTATGGTCAAATGGCGCCAGCACCGCTACAGTAAGCGGACTTGAAGCTGGAACATATGATGTTACAGTTACAGATGCAAACAGTAATACAGCGACTGAAAGCTATTTGTTAGCTGCTCCGCCAGCATTAACTGTTTCATCAAGCACAAGTAATCCTACTTGTTATCAGGCAAACGATGGATCCATAAGTACCACAGTTAGCGGTGGAACTTCACCGTATACTTATTTGTGGTCAAACGGTGCAAACGCATCTACACTTGCATTGTTACCACCAGGTGAGTATTCACTTGAGATCACAGATGTAAACGGTTGTGAGCTTAACGATACCGTAACATTAGTGGAACCTCCTGTATTCATGATTGATGGAACCGTTCAGCATGTCATCGTAAATGGTTTAGCAGATGGGGCCATAACGCTTAACGTGATTGGGGGCACAGCACCTTACATCTATTTTTGGAGCAACGGTGCCACTGGTATCAACAATACCAACCTTACAGCAGGAAGCTATTCGGTAACTGTTGAAGATGCAAGTGGTTGTAGCACCATTGCCGAATTTACAGTAAATGAACCAAACCAATTGCAAGTAACTGCTGACCTTACTCACTTGGTTTGTAATAGTGATGGAAGTGGAACAATTGCTTTAAACATTAGCGGAGGGGTTTCGCCATACACGCTAGTATGGTCTAACGCACAAACGCAAAGCAACCTTGGCAGCCTTGACGCTGGAATATACACTGTAACTATCACCGATGATGCGCAAGCAACTGTATCAGCAAACTATACTATAACTGAACCTGATGCACTTGAATTGACTGCAAACATCACGCATGTAAGCAGCACCGGACAATTGGATGGTGCCATTGATATTACTGCAAGTGGCGGAACAATACCCTACTCATATTATTGGAGTAGCATTAACGTTAACGAAGACTTGAGTAATCTCACACAAGGAAATTATAGTGTTACAGTAACAGATCAGAATGGCTGTACTATCGCTGCTAGCTATACTGTTGAATTAAATGTCGACATTCAATTATGTAACGATGGTGATAATCATCTGCTCGATTTTGGAACGCCTACGGGCGGCATCTATTTTGGTGACTATGTAACAAATAATAATGGTTCGTTTTTCTTCAATCCTACAATAGCAACAATTGGTCAGAATCTGGTTTACTATCAGTTTGCCAACGATACCACAGAACTTACCATCGAAGTGGTTGAAGCAATCACACCAGGTGCCTTCACACTAAACCTCCCGTCAGATAATAGTTATGGTTTGGCCTATCCAATTAACTTTAGTTGGACAAGCGCGAGTAATGCCGATAGCTATGAACTTTACATTTGGGACAAAGATGACGTACAGCCTGCAATGGCCACAGTAACATCTATTGCTCAAAATAACTATGCCTTCTCACAGTATCTCGATCAAAACAGTATTTACAAGTGGCAAGTAAAAGCACAAAACATGTGTGCCGAAAATAGCAGTAATATTCATCAGTTTGCTTTTACAACCTTCCCTG
>JBFHES010000238.1:0-7127 GCA_041584015.1 Bacteroidales bacterium | reverse complement strand
CAATGCTTGGAGCATTCTCATCATGCGAGGAGTTAGACGTTTTTGACTCACCAATTGATGGTCAGACGAGTACTGTAGTAGATGGTATTGAGACCGGAGACTTAAAGAGTGTTAGCGCTAGCTTTGTGTCAACGGCAGCCTTAACGCAGGACGAAATTGATGGATTGCTATTTATGCGTGAAGAAGAGATGCTTGCACACGATGTGTATACGTTCTTTTATACTACTTATGGTACAGCCATTTTTAACAGAATCTCAAATAGCGAGCAAAAGCATGCCGATGCGGTTCTTGCACTGCTTGACTTTTACACATTAACCGATCCTGCATCAGGTACGGCAGGTGTTTATTCAAATGCAGCCTTACAAACATTGTATACTAATTTAATTGCTCAAGGAAGCACTTCACTAGAAGATGCATTGGCAGTAGGCGCGTTAATTGAAGAAACCGATATTTTGGATCTAGAGGCTCATATGGCATTAACAACTAACGTAAATCTTACAAAAGTTTATACCAACTTGCTTAAAGGATCATACAATCATCTTAAGGCATTTGTTAAAACATTAGATCATTATGGAGTAGTTTATGTTCCGCAATTACTTGATGTAACTACATATGAAGGCATTATTACAGTTCAACCACATGGCAACGGAAACCACAATGGTAACGGAACCTACAATGGCGGTAATGGAAATGGTACGGGTGCTTGTACCGGACTGGGTAATGTAAATGGTACCGGATCAGGGAACGGAAATTGTAATGTTACCGGCCTTGGCAATGGTGGTCATTTTGGAAGCGGTACATGCGATAGTACAGGTACAGGTACTGGTGTAGCAGTTTGCGACAGCACAGGAACCGGACCATTTAATGGTGGTACTGGTCAGAACAACGGCAACAACGGCAATAATGGTAACAACGGCAATAACGGTGGAAGCGGCGGAAATGGCGGCGGAAACGGTGGTGGTAATGGTGGCGGAAATTAGTCAACGCTGGATAACTTAACCATATAAAATTTGTGGCCTGTGCTTTTATAGCACAGGCTTTTTTTATGTCTCAATTTTAGTTGAACTGATCGCTAACCGTACGTCCGGTAAAACGGCTAGAGTTCGTGGCACCGATATTATAAGAAACTGCTAATATCCGTGCCACCGAATAAAGCGGGTGCACGGGTCCGGCTTGGAGCTATGACTCTGCTCTTTATTTTCTTTGTCTATTAAAAATTGATTAACGAAGTAAAAATGGCTCACTGATTAAGAAGGCTTCCTTCTATTAATATGGTTATATCCGCTAATTGCACGTCCGGTAACACGGCTAAAGTTCGTGGCACCGATATTAAAAGAAACTGCTAATATCCGTGCAACCGAAAGAAGCGGGTGCACGGGTCGGGCTTGGAGCTTTGACACTGCTCATTAATATACTCAACCTGCTAAATGCTCGGGATAGATAAATCAAAAGTATATTATCTTAGCCGGATATATTTAATAAATGCTTTTTATGAAACGACTTGCACTTTTTGTTGCGTTTATTGTGGCTACCTTATCTGCGATAGCCCAGGACACCACCGTTGTTCAAACATTAACTTTTGATTCTATAACTACCCGACGTGGTGTTTGGGAGTTTCCTGATTCTACACAACAGTACCGAAAGATATTAATGGAGTACACGCTAAAGTGTGATGCTGCTACTACTCAGGATAACCTTCCGTGTGGTGAGTGGGATTATTTAACCTACACAAATGTGTTCGATCATACCGGACTATACGATAGTACGCTTATTGAGCATGCTCGCTATGAGTTGGGAAAAAATACGCCCGATTCAATTTATTTCGCCGTAGATCCTGCGTATTCAATTTATCAGAGTGTGCAATATGCAGCAGTGATTGATAGCATAATTAGTGAGTCCGTTTTGCAAATAGGAGCAAGTCCTACTTATGTTCCAATGCCTGAGCTAGCCAACTCCAGCGAAGGACGAATTCAAATATACTGGCCGGATAGTGTTTTGCTGCAAGCAGGTGTGCAAGTTGGTGATATTACTTCCATAAAATTAGATGTAAATAGTCCGGGTATAACATTAAATAATTTAAGCATCAAATTAAAAAACCAGAATACCAATACCGTTCAGGCTGGTTTTACAAGCAATAGCTTTGTTGAAGTTTATCGTCACAATACTGCATTTGGGGCAGCTGGCTGGCATGAGTTTAATTTTACTCAGGTTTTTAACTGGACCGGTGGTGGTGTGCTTGCCGAATTTAGTTTTAATAATACGAATGGTGCCCATTTGTTGAATCTTAAAGGAAGCCAGACAGTGGATACTTTTACCGTTTATTCAGGTACGGAAGATCCGGGGGTTTCATTTAATGGGCAAGACTGGATTGATGTTCCCGTTGCTAATTTATCAGGATTGATTTCTGATGAAATTACTATTTCCTTTTGGCAATATGGCGATCCGGTAATTCAACCACAAAACAATTACATTTTCGAGGCATTAGATGCAAACAACAAGCGTATTTTAAACTCACATTTACCATGGAGTAATGGTAATGTTTACTGGGATGCAGGTTATGCAAGCGGTAATTACGACAGAATTTACAAAGCTGCAAATACAGCAAACTTTGAAGGTCAATGGAATCATTGGGCGTTTACAAAAAATACAAGCACAGGTATAATGAAGATGTATCTGAATGGAAATCTTTGGCACGAAGGAAGTGGAAAAACAAAATCCATGGCTGGCATTGCTCTTTTCAAGATTGGATCAAACGGACCAGAAAATAATTTTTATGATGGTTACATGAACGAGTTCCGGATTTGGAACAAAGAGCTTGACGAAGCTACCATCAGCAGTTGGATGAGCAAAGATGTGGATGCCAATCATCCTGATTATGCGAATCTGGTTTGTTATTATCCAATGGACGAAGGAAGTGGAAATCATTTGACTGATGTAAGCGGAGTAACGGGAAATGCAGCATTAATGGGCTCTATAGATTGGATCTCAGTGAGTGGAGAAGATCTATATAAAGAATATGTGGTAAGTGATTTTTTACCAGACATGCAGTTGGTTCAAGGAACATACCTGCAGCATGTTGAAACAACTTTGTTAGCTGATACGGTGTACAGCTCGCCAATTACATTGGTAGAATATGAGTTGGGAACCATGGCATTCAATCCGATTGATACAAGCTGGGTATACAACTCAGGTTGGTATTATGTTTATGATTTAAATGGTCTTGCGATTGATTCTACATGGTTTGCTTTCGATAGCATGCTTGCGAATGATCTCTTGTCCTATTTTGATACTCCTTACGAAATTGTTGACAGATATGAGATAGGTCGTTTTATAACACCTTATGGTATTGGTCTGGATCTTGGTCCGGATGGATTTACATGGACCTATGACGTTACAGATTATGCACCATTATTAGTAGGTAATGTGGAGCTATCTGCTGGAAATCAGCAAGAGCTAATCGATCTTAAATTTCTTCTAATAGAAGGAACGCCAGCCCGCGAGGTAAAAGAAATAACCCGTGTTTGGGGGCAGCGTGCTTCTTATAGTTTCAGTGCTTTGGATGGTGATACAAAACTGTCTAATAAAACCATTCAGCTAAATGCTGATGCGAGTTCGTTTAAAGTTAAAACCCGACTAACCGGGCATGGCCATAAATCAAATGATGGTACTTATCCGCATTGTTGCGAGTGGTGGCCGAATACACATTACTTGTTGGTTAATCAAGATACCATTGCAGATTGGTACATCTGGCAAGAATACGACTGTGCACAGAATCCGGTGTTCCCCCAAGGAGGAACATGGCCGGGATCGCGCGAAGGGTGGTGTCCGGGCGATATGGTTAAAGACAATGAGTTTGAAATTACAGAATACATCTCTGGTAGCAGTGTGCAACTGGATTATGACATTTCAGATATTCCTGCCAATAACCTGGGAATGGGTACCGGTAATTATGTAATTGCTATGCAGTTAATGCAGTATGCTGAGAATAGCTTTAGCCTCGATGCCGAGGTGGTGGATATTATCAGCCCTAATAACTTAGGCTATTACTCACGTATTAATCCAATTTGTTCCGATCCGAATATTATTATTCGTAATACAGGAACCACAGATTTAACCAGCCTGGATATTGAGTATTGGGTAAGCGGCGGAACGCCTTTAACCTATACCTGGACCGGCTTATTAAAATCTATGGAAAACGAGGTGGTTAATCTGCCAGTTGCAAGCGAAGCCTTTTGGGTGGGTGACGGAACCAATGTATTCCATGTAAATATTGCTTCGCCAAACGGCGGTATTGATATGTATGCCGCTAATAATGTTTATAGTACCGATTTCTCATTACCTGATGTGTATGATTACGATCTCATTATCATGTATAAATCAAACAATTTTCCGAGTGAGAATTGGTACCATGTAACCGATGTAACAGGTAACGTTGTGTATAGCCGTTATCAGGCCAATACATCTGCAACATATTACGATACGCTTAATCTCGATCCTGGTTGTTATACGCTTTGTATGGTAGATTCAGCCAACGATGGTTTGTCATATTGGGCAAGGCCAAGTCAAGGTAGTGGTTATTTGAAGATTAAGAAAGTTGGTGGCGGAATTAAGAAGAACTTTGAGCCTGAGTTTGGGCATAAAATATTATACTCATTTACGATAGCCGGTGTAATTAACGAAACGCCAACAGAACCAATCTTTGGTGTTGAGCTATTTCCAAACCCAACTAGTGGTGAGTTGTTTTTCGATTTGTCGAACGTTAACGAAGAAATTACAATGGAAATAACCGATTTATCCGGAAGGGTAATAAGGAGCGAGAAAGCCATGGTTAATGGGAACTATACAAAGCAATTTGATATGAGCGACATGGCCAATGGAACGTATATTTTTAGAGCGCAGGGTGCTCGTTTAAATTTTGTTAAAAAGGTAATGCTGAATAAATAGCAATGGGATTAATAGAAGTTGAAGGAATGGAGTTTTACTCCTATCACGGGCATTTTGCTGAGGAGCAAATTGTCGGTAATCATTTTATAGTTGATGTTCAGTTGGAGGCCGATTGCGAGCCTGCAGCTGCTAGTGATGAGTTGGATGATGCCTTGGATTATCAAAAGGTTTATTTGATTGTGAAAGAAGAAATGGCGATTCCATCGAAATTACTCGAACACATTGCCAATAGAATATTAGACAGGTTTGAGGATGACTTCGATGAGTTGGAAAGGGCTGCTGTTAAAATACGAAAAATGAATCCTCCAATGGGAGGACAGATAGGAAGCGTGAGTGTAACCTTATACCGATAGTTATGAAAGAGAAAATTTGTCCATCATGTGGTGCGCAGTTTCAATGTTTTGCAGATACTAATGAAACATGCTGGTGTGCCAATTACGAAATAGCACCTGAAAACCTGGAAAAACTTACAAAAGAATATAGCGGCTGCCTGTGCGAAACGTGTTTGGCAAAGTTTAGTGCACAACAAAATAAATAATCAGGGCAAAAGCTTTGAGAGTTAAGACATAATTTTTTATCTTTGTCGCCGCTTACAATGAAGGTTTTGTTGTAGCTAGCAGAAACGGTCAGTTGGCCGAGCGGTTAGGCTCCGGTCTGCAAAACCGGCTACGGCGGTTCGAATCCGCCACTGACCTCGAAAAGAGATCCAATATTGGGTCTCTTTTTTTGTTGGGGAAAGTTTAGTTGGCCGGATAGATTAATGTTCCGGCACTTGTTGTTTTAAGCTGGTATCCTTTCCCTGGTTGCATTGTTTGAATCATATCTAATGAAAAGGCCGGCCAATACACGCTGCCATATTCGTCCTTTAGAATTATTACGCTTGAATTGATGGTGCTAATCATTTGTGTGAGCGCGCCTGGTTGTGTTCGCAAATAGGCAATTACACTCCATCCTTGTGGGATGCTCACCGGATTTTGATCAGGCTGTATTAAAGTTCCCTCAACTATTAAAGTATCACTGCTGGTAATTAAATACTGATAGCCCTCGCCAATTGTAAAGTAACCAATCGAGTTTACCGAGAAAATAGGCCAGTAGATACCACCAGTCCCCGATTTCATTAATTTAAGATTAGGTAACAAGTCAACACAGACCGTATCGAAAAGCGAATTTATTGGATCAATGTAAGTGGACATGATTCCCCATCCCGGGTGTAAAGGGATTTCTTGCGAGCTAATCAGTTGATCGGCGCTTATTAGCATATCATCAACAGCAAATCCACCTGACCAACCCAGGTTGTCGTTGTGATGAAATGCAATTTTTACATTATTGCTGCCCGAGTAAGCTGATAAGTCAACCTGAACATCCTGCCAGAGTGTATCGTTCCCCTGAAGGTCATACACATTAGTCCAGGTATTCCCACAATCCGTACTTACCAGCACATGTGCAGAAGATCCATAGCTACCGCTATAGAATGCGGCAAAGTCAAGAATAATATTGGTCTGAGCGCTAAAATCGAAATATGGAGTAATTAGGTAATCTCTACTCATATCGCAAAAGCAGGTGTCGTCATTTGATGCAGCATAAGTGCTATGCGCAGGAACGTTAAAATAGTTACTTGCCAGATCATTACCCACCAGCCACCCGTCTGAGTCGTCGGCCTGGCTTAAGCTCCAATTGGCGCCAAGTAGGCCAGATTCAAAATTTTCTGAAAATGGCAAGCTTGCTGGTGGAACAAAATCGAGTGTTACACTTAAGGTGTCGTTTACGCTAAAATCGTCGAGCGAATTACTAATGGCTACAACAATAGTATGCGCACCTCCAGATGACAAGTCGGTTAAACTTGAAAATGTGTAGTTAATTGTTGAATCGGGCAAAACACTAATAAAGGCAGGTTCACTAATAAAGGCAGATCCATCAATGGAATAAGAGGCCGTGAATCCATTTGTTTGAGCAATGCCAAGATTTTTAACAGCAATGGATATTGGTTCCAAAGCACTGAGCACACAATCGTAATTCGGATAGTTGAGCGCGATTAATGCCAAATCATTTATCGGTTTTTCATAAACCTTAAATTGATCAAAGGCAAAACCTTCTTTATTCGTGAAATTATCCGATGAGCCAAAAAAGAACCTGAAACGCACTTGACCTTCGCCGGCTAGTGCTGGCAATTCATGCTTTGCAGT
>JBFHES010000237.1:0-7133 GCA_041584015.1 Bacteroidales bacterium | reverse complement strand
TATATAAGTGATGGAGATGAAAGTATTATTGCATTTATTGCCGCACGAGATGTTTTTGGGCTCAGGAA
The DNA here is from genome assembly GCA_041584015.1 of Bacteroidales bacterium. Lineage (GTDB taxonomy): Bacteria > Bacteroidota > Bacteroidia > Bacteroidales > M50B96 > JBFHES01. The sequence goes on along the minus strand of JBFHES010000237.1, from coordinate 7,065 downwards.
ATTAAAAATTTTACGATTCATTATTTGGGTCGTTTTTTCGGGAGGATTAATAATTGTTTATTTGGCCGGAAGGCTTTACTCCCAAAGGGCATTGAACCCAATAAATGAAATCATTAATCAGGTAAACAATATAGATGACTCGAGCCTGAACAAACGTTTAGACGAAGGAAATAAAAAAGATGAACTGGCCAAGCTTTCTCAGACATTCAACGGTATGCTCGCAAGACTGGAAACAGCCTTTAGGGCGCAACGAAGTTTTATTGCCAATGCATCGCATGAGATAAGAAACCCGCTGGCTGCAGTTACAGGTCAACTGGAAGTTGTGCTACTAAAAGATAGAAATACTGATGAATATAAGGCAAGTATTACTTCTGTGCTTGAGGACATTAAGGAGTTGAATCTAATCTTAAACAAATTGTTAATGCTGGCTCACACAAGCAGCGAAACATCTGTTGCTAATTTCATGATGGTAAGAATTGATGAAGTGATTTGGAAATCGCGAACAGCCTTAATTAAACAATACCCAGATTATACGATTGAAGTTGACATAGACCTTAACTTTAATTCAGAAGAGGACTTTTGTATTTTAGGAAATGAAACGCTACTGTTATCGGCCATAACCAACCTTATGGAGAATGGGTGTAAATACTCAACAAACAAATCTGTTCAAGTAAAATTAGAAAACCACAAAAATCGCTTGGAAGTAAATTTCACCGATAATGGCATTGGTATACCGGAGCAGGAGCAATCAAAAATTTTCGAATCATTTTACCGAGCATCAAATGCCCAACAAGAAAAGGGACATGGTATAGGGCTATCGCTGGTAAAAGGAATAATTAATTTACACAAGGGACATATTCATCTTAGCTCTAGAATTAACATGGGAACATCTGTGTTGATTTCTTTTGAAACTATGCAAACTAAATAATCCTCCCCTTACTATAATTTTAATCCTTTTTTAATCTCTTTTTCATTCTAACATTATCTTAACTACAGATTATTACAAACTGTTAAACCCTAATTATTTTTAGCATGAAAACACCTGTAGTAATTTTTCTCGTTCTATTTGTATGCTTGACCGGCTGCAATAAAGCGCCTTATCAATCCATTGACAATGCCCTTCAAATGTTAGACTCGGCGCAGACAGAAATGGAGTATTCTTATCTTTCGGAAGATTATGAGTTGATAGCCTCATCCATTTATCAATTAATAGAAGAGATAGAAATTAAAGGCAAAAAAACCTGGCATCAGAATTATGATCTATTACTTAACGATCTCGACCATCAATTAAACATTCTTGAAGACCTGCGGGCAGAGAATGCCAGCTATCAAACTCAAATTTATAATGCTGATGAATAGTAGACTGATGAAAACAAGGTAATAAATGTATGAGGAAAAGAACTAATATGTGAAAGAAATTGTTTTAAATTGTAATTTGAAATTTATAGCCTAAAACATCATGTCCTGGAAACAAGCCATTTTTATCATCATTGTTCTTGCATCAGCTTATCTGCTTTCGTTCATTCTTAGAAGACTGCTTAACCTATACATTAAAAAGAGCTCTGGTTTACTTAAAGCCGACCCAACAAATTTCTCCTTCCTTAAGAATTCAATTTCTTTTGTGATAGCAGTGATTGCGTTCATACTTATTTTTCTATCGATACCAACTTTAAGTAATTTTGGTAAGGCCATGTTTGCCGGTGCTGGTGTATTTGCGGCCATCATAGGTTTCGCTTCTCAAAAAGCATTCTCAAATATCATTAGCGGATTATTCATATTAATTTTCAAGCCTTTTCATGTAGGTGATGTTATTGAGCTTGAGTCGGCATCAAAAGGCTATGTAGAAGAAATCACACTCCGTCATACCATCATTCGCGATTACGAAAACCGCAGAATTATTATTCCGAATACTATAATAAGTGAACAAGCCATTATCAATAGCAACATTACAGATACAAGAGTAAAAAAACACATTGTAATTGGGATTAGTTATGATTCCGACATCGATTTAGCTAAATCTATTATTGCCGACGAAATAATCAACCATCCATTTTACATTGATGTAAGAAGCCCTGAACAGATTGAAAAAGACACGCCAAAAGTTCAGGTGAAGGTTATTGCGCTTGCCGATTTTTCCATCAACATAAAAGCATGGGCCTGGGCCGAGAATAACGATAATGGATTTTTACTTAGCTGTGATGTTCTTGAATCCATAAAAAAACGATTCGACAGAGAAGGCATTGAAATACCGTTCCCTTATCGAACCGTTGTGTATAAGAAAGATCTTCCGGACAATGCCGGAGCAGATCCTATTTCATAAGTTCTTTAGCTTGTGCCAGCAGATTATCTACTGTGAAACCAAATTTCTCATCGAGCACGGTGTAAGGGGCTGAATAACCAAAATGGTTAAGCCCTACAACTTTCCCATCGGCACCCGCTAAACCAGCAAAACTATCAGATAAACCAGCTGTTAAGGCCAGACGCTTTACACCTGCAGGAAGCACCGTCTCGCGATAAGCTGCAGTTTGATTACTAAACAATCCTTCGGAAATGGCTGATACTACATTCACCTTAATGTTTAAGGCTTTCTCGATTTCAGGAGCAGCCTGGTAACAGGTTGAAACTTCTGAACCATTTGCCAATAATACTAAATCAGGGTTTCCGGTTTCTCTAACAACATAAGCTCCTTTTGCAGCTTGCGCTGATTCTTCCAAACGATTACCGTCTGTAGGAATATCAACTATATTTTGGCGTGATAGAAGTAAAGCGGTTGGTGTTTTAGTGTTTTCAATTGCAATTTTCCAGGAAGTAATTGCCTCAGCAGAATCGGCTGGACGTAATACAACCATACTGTTTTTGCCACTATGATTCTGCAATTTTTCCAGCAATCTTATTTGCATCTCATGTTCAATTGGCTGATGTGTTGGTCCGTCTTCGCCTACTCTAAATGAGTCGTGCGTCCAAACATATTTAACAGGTAATTCCATAAGCGCAGCCATACGAGCGGCTGGCTTCATATAATCGGAGAACACAAAGAAGGTTGCACAAACCGGTATAATGCCACCATGCAAAGCAATACCATTACAAATGGCAGCCATGGTTAATTCGGCAACACCCATTTGTAAGAAAGCACCACCATAATTCTCCTTACCAAATTCAGTTGTTGCTTTCAGGAAAGAATCTGTTTTATCACTATTCGATAGGTCGGCAGATGCCACCATCATGTTTTCGAATTTTGAGGCAAAATAGTTTAAGGTATTTCCAGATGCAGCTCTGGTAGCAATATTTGCTTTAGTGGCAACATCAGCATAATTAAGTGCTGGCATTACACCGCTTAAAAAGCTATTTAATTTTATGGCTTGTTCCGGGTTGGCTTTTTCCCAGTTATAATATTCATTCTTTTTTTCCTGAGCATAACGACGTTTCTCTGCTAACACCTTCTCATAATGAGCCTGAACTTCAGGGAAGAATGCAAATGGATCTTCAGGATTTCCGCCAAGATTAGCAACCGTTTTTGCAAAAGATGCTCCTGCATTACTTATTGGTTGTCCGTGTGTTGAAACCATACGTTCAAATGATTCGCCACTCTCGGTTACAGCACCTTTACCCATAATTGTTTTACCAATTATTAGACTTGGCTTTTCGGTTTCATTTACCGCCGCTGTAAGTGCCTTACGAATCTGGTCATGATCAGATCCATCTATAGTTACAACATTCCAACCCCAAGCTTCGTATTTCTTGGCTGTATCTTCTGATGTACAATTATCAGTAACATGCGATAATTGAATATCATTCGAATCGTAAAACATAATCAGGTTATTCAAACCATAATGTCCTGCAATTCGTCCTGCTCCTTGCGAAATTTCTTCCTGTATACCTCCATCGGAAATAAATGCATATGTTTTATGTGACATCCACTCGCCAAACTTTGAGGCAAGAAAACGTTCTGCAATAGCAGCACCCACACCCATGGTATGACCCTGCCCCAGTGGACCGGATGTATTCTCAACTCCACGCTTTACATCAACTTCCGGGTGACCAGGTGTTGGGCTTCCCCATTGTCTGAAATTCTTCAGATCATCCATGCTATAATTTCCTGTTAAGGCCAAAATAGAATATAACATTGGTGACATGTGACCAGGATCAAGGAAAAATCGATCGCGAAATGCCCACTCCATATCATCAGGATCGAAGTTTAGAAACTCAGAAAAAAGCACATGTATAAAATCGGCTGCTCCCATAGCACCACCCGGATGACCGGATTTAGCCTTTTCAACCATAGATGCCATTAGCACCCGTAAATTATCACTTACCAGATTATCAATTCTTGCAGTCGACTCCATATTATTCATTACTAAATTTTTAATTATCAATCGAAAAGCTCCCCCATTCGATTATTCATTTTCAAAAATCGCGACAAAGATAAGCATGATATTTAAACTACTGGCACATGGTTAATAACATAGAATAATTATTAGTAAGCATTATAAGTTGCATACATTTAAAAACACACAAATAAAATTATACGCCAAAGCCAAACCGCAAATTCCTCTTTCTTTTGTCTTGATTCTTGATTCTAATATCTTGATACTTCATTCTTCCATCTAAACTCCTCTGTCTTACATCTAACATCTTGATTCTTTTATCTAAAGTCTTCTTTCTTTTGTCTTGCATCCAGATTCTAATATCTTTAGCATGATAAATACAATTGCTTTGAAAACATTGAGACCTCATATATATATTCTGTTGTTGCACACTCTGCTTGCTTCTTCATATCTACAGGCACAATCACCCATTTGGCGCAATTGGTACTTTGGAAATCATGCGGCACTTACCTGGTGTAATGTACCTCAGAATGCAGAGCCAATACCTATTATGACCAGTGATATGTATGCAGTTGAGGGGTCCGCATCAATTTCAGACTATAACTGCAACTTATTGTTTTATACCGATGGTGTTAAGGTCTGGGGTGCCGACAATAACATTATGAGCAATACGCACTACACTTCTTCTGGTGGTGAGCTGGCTGGTTGTTACTCATCCGGGCAAGCATGCATGATTATACCAAAGCCGGGAAACACAAGCTTGTTTTATATAATTACAGTTGATTGTGTTGAGAACAATTATGCCAATGGCATGCGCTATTCAGTGGTTGATATGAACTTGAATGGTGGTTTGGGAGATGTTAATCTGAGTGAGAAAAATGTACCCTTACTCGACAGTGCCAATGAAGCCTTATCAGCAATTTACAAAGAGAGCAACGGAGCTATTTGGGTAATTGCTCACAAGAACAATACAATAGACTATTACGCTTTTCTTATTACGGCAAACGGAATTGAACTAAATACACCAGTAATTTCAAGCATCGGGTATAATACCAGCGTGTTTAAAACAAAATTATCCAGAAACTGTACGAAACTGGCTACTATTGGGCAAGGTTGGTTTGCTGGTGTAGAGATTATGAGATTTGACAAAACCACGGGAATGCTTTCGGATAACGTTGTATTCTCGCATTCCATCAGACGTGGATTGGAATTTTCACCCAATGGTAAACTTTTATATTTAAGCACTTTTACTTCGCTTCATCAATATGATGTTACGGTATTTGATTCAGCACATATCGCTAATTCAGAAGTTTTACTCGACAGTAATCAAACATTGGGATGTGATTTACAGCTTGGCCCAGATAAGAAGATTTATCATGCTCAGGTTAATTCAATTTATCTGAACCGAATAAACCAACCTAACGAGCCGGGTCTGGCATGCTCATTTGTATCGGACGATGTATTGCTGGGAACTACTGTTAACAATGCCAACAAATCTTATTTCGGATTACCCAATATTATCGTTCCTGCTTGTGAAGAAGGCAACGAACCAATCGACCTTGGGCCTGATGCCATTATTTGCGAAGGCGATTCGGTAATACTTGATGCAACAGATCAATGGGAGAACTACATTTGGACCACAGGCGACACGAGCCAATGGATTAAAGTAACCCAAAGTGGTAGCTATGGCGTTACCGTTGATAATTGCTGCTTCGATCACGAAGGAAGTATAACTGTTACAGTGCTTCCGGCGCCAACAGTAACGTTCGACTCCGACTCGATTACTTCCACCCTATACTCCCCGCTATTGCTTTCACCAACAATTACCGGTGCCTTTTCTTATTTATGGTCTACCGGCGAAACTACCAGTGAAATTTCAGTAAGCCAAGCCGGCAATTACACCATAACTGTATCTGGTAATAATGGCTGCTCTGTAGAATCGAGCATTACCGTTATTGAAGGTGTAGGTATAGGTAAGATTGAAGACTCTAATCACTTGGTGGTTTATCCTAATCCTAGCTCATCAAGCTTTTATGTTAAGCTTAATGATGCAGCAGCTGGCACAAGCCGCATCGAAATATATAACATCGAAGGACAATTAATCATCAGTACAAATGTTACGCAAGCAACAACACATTTCGACACTGCCCAGCTTCAAAAGGGCATTTATTTCGTCAACGTCAAGAGTGAAGTAATGCAGACTGTTAAGCAGATTGTAATTTTATAGATTGCTTATTAATCCGTTAAAACTCCATGGAGGTATTGAGCACTAGTGCGTATACTATTCCAAATAAGCGATGGCGTAGAAAAAAGCATGCATTACAAATTTTCTTACTTTTACGAAATAAATCACTAAGCAACATCACTTAAAAACAAGAACTTACACACGACTCGTCTTAACAGGAATAATTAACTATACAAATCAGGCAACCTATTTCATGTCCTCTTGTCTAAACTAATGAACACTTCTAACACTAATAAAATGAAAAACTGGCTTTTAATTCTTGCAATTATTCTTTTCACATCTCTAAATCAAACTCATGCGCAAGCCCCATATCCTTATGACCTGGCAGTTATAGCCGTAACCAGCCCACAGCCAGGCTTCACAGCAATTAACGAAACGGTATGTGTTATTATTAAAAACAATGGTACCAATACTTGTGCTAATTTTCTAATTAACTATGAGATTTCTTGTGCCATGTCTGTTACTGAAATTGTAACTGCAACAATAGCACCCGGC